>WYEE01000050.1 GCA_009904025.1 Thermogladius sp.
CTCTAACATACGAGTTTTCCCCTATAAAACTACCCCACCACACGATCGAGTACTCAACCTTCGCCCCATGCTTAACTACCACATCCCCCTCCAAGCTAGCGTAGGGGCCCACCACAGCCCCCTCCTCCACGACAGCCCCCTTCCCGACATACACAGGAGGTAGTAGGAGGCCTTTCACCTCTGCCTCCTTGTGAACGTGGACACCGCTGGATAGAGTTAAACCCTCAACCCTGTAGCCAGGGATGTAACCGCTGAGTAGATCCCACATCACCTTCCTATACCTCTCGAGGGTCCCAACATCCTCCCAGTAAATTCCGTGGGAAGCAACATACCCGTGCACTATGTAACCTTCCTCCACCATCATTGGGAACAAGTGTCTGCCGAAGTCCAGGAGGGATGGGTTTGAGGTTATTAATTCCAGGGCTCTTTCGCCGATGACATACACGCCTGCGTTAACTAGGTTGCTGTAGGTGCTAGCTCCTTTCGTTTTATGGAATGCAAGGCTTAGGAGGTATACTTCGAGGCTAATAGGCTTCTCTGTGAACAAAAGTATCCTACCGGACTCGTCGACCATTACAAGCCCGAATTGGAGCGGGTTGTCAACGCTCACAAGCGATATAGTGGCGTCAGCCCCCCTCTTCCTGTGCTCGCTGTACTGATGGGCTACATCTATATTTGTGATAATGTCACCCATGGAGACGACAACTTCCCCCTCGAGTTCGCCCGCCAGCAGCCTCACGCCGTCTATAGTATCCTTCGAATCAAGTATTCTAACCTGGAGGCCTAGACTCTTCCCCGCAACATAGTCTCTTATAACAACCCCCTTGTAGTTGGCTGCAACATAGATCTTGTTGAAACCCAACCCTCTAAACCAGGTTGCCAGATGCTCTAGAAGGGGTTTGCCACCGAGGGGTATCATGGGCTTAGGGATTATCTCTGTCAGAGGTCTAAGCCTTGTGCCCAGACCACCAGCCAAAATTACGAGAGGAGGCAACCCGGATGCAACCTAATATTATTCTATGCTCTAAGACAATTTTAATTTACTCCAGCTCCATATCACACCCTCTTGGTGGGAAATGGTGTTCGAGAACCAGCTGATTAAGGAGATCCTCGAGAAATACCGTGAGATATGGGCTATAGGGCATGCTCAAGCACTCCTGGAATGGGATAGTGAAACCTACATGCCCAGGGAGGGCTTGGAGGAGAGGGCTGTTGCAAGAGCCGAGTTAAGTCTTCTAGCACAGAAGCTTATTCTGAAGCCGGAGTTCGTGGAGCTCGTTGAGAGAGCCAGCGGGGTCGAGGCATTGAACGACTACGAGAGGGGTGTAGTCAGGGTTCTAGCAAGGGAGATAAGGATTATGAAGGCTATTCCACCCAGGTTGCTAGCCGAGCTCACGAAGACGACCCAAGAAGCTATGTACGCGTGGAGGGTGGCGAAGGAGTCAGACGACTTCTCGAAGTTCAAGCCCTACCTTGAGAAGATAGTTGAGTTGACCAGGGAGAAAGCCGACTGCCTGGGGTGGAAGGAGCACCCCTACGACGCCCTGCTCGACTTGTACGAGGAGGGCTTGACAACGAGAGACGTTGACAACGTACTCGAGCCCCTAGCCCGAGACCTCAAGGTCATCCTTGAGAAAGTTGTTTCCGAGGGGAGGTTCCCCCGGAAACACCCTCTGGAGGATGTGAAATATGAGAGGAGTTGGATGGAGAGCGTTAACAGTGAGGTTCTTAGACTCTTAGGCTACCCTCTAGGCGATAAAGCTAGGCTAGACGTTTCAGCACACCCCTTCACGATCGGAATAGGGTTAGGCGATGTGAGGATTACAACAAGATACGAGGGGTTCGACTTCAAGAGAAGCCTGCTCAGCACGATACACGAGTTCGGGCATGCAACATACGAGCTCCAGATAAACCCCTCCCTAAAGTTCACACCTTTAGCCACAGGTGTAAGCTTAGGTGTACACGAGGGGCAGAGCAGGTTCTGGGAGAACATTGTTGGTCGTAGCCGCGAGTTCTTGGAGTTCATATACCCTGTGTTGAGGAGGAATCTACCTTTCATAGAGAAATATACACCCGAGGACGTCTACTACTACTTCAACGCTGTGAGGCCGAGTCTCATAAGGACGGAGGCTGACGAAGTAACCTACAACCTCCACATCGTGTTGAGAGCTAGATTAGAGAAGCTGATGGTTAAAGGCGAGATAAAGGTGAGCGAGCTACCGGAGCAGTGGAATAACCTCATGGAGGAGCTATTAGGCGTCAAGCCTACCAGAGACAGCGAGGGCGTGCTCCAGGATATCCATTGGAGCATGGGGTCTATAGGCTACTTCCCCACATACACCCTGGGGAACCTGGTTGCAGCCCAGATGAAGTATCACATGGAGAAAGACTTAAACCTGAAAGAGAAAATAGCCTCAGGCTCCTTCAACGAGTTGAAGGAGTGGCAGAGGGTTAAAATACACTCTTACGGTAGCACTTACCCTCCGAAAGAATTGCTGAGGAGGGCTTTCAGCGAGGAGTATGTCCCCGAGTACTGGCTCAAGTATCTGAGGGAGAAATATTTATCCATTTAATTTTTTAAGCCCTGAAACAATTAAATCAGCTCACACGGTGGATATCCTAGTTTGAATCCAGTGGAGTTCAGCCTTGCCTTAAACGCTGTCTCAACAGTGCTGTTTGCCATAGGCTTCTTCAACTCGAGCTCGATAAGCGTCCAGATAGGTGTTTTAAACGACCTCACGGATACGATCGGCCTTTTAATCATGTTGCTGAGCCTGAGGAGGGTTAGGAGGAGCTTCAAATACCCTTTCGGCACAGAGAGGGGTGTCTACATTACTAGCCTGATAGCACTCATGATGTTCTCAGGGTCGATAGTGGGCTTCGCCGCCAACAGAATTTCCACCTCTATAGCCTCAGGGCTCGAAGTGCACTCGACGCCCATCTCGCTCTACAGCGTGTCGGCCTCCACTGCTCTAAACACCGTCTCCCTCCTATACAGCCTTAGATCATTGAGGAGAGA
>WYEE01000055.1 GCA_009904025.1 Thermogladius sp.
AGGAGAGCACCGACCTCCCTGGCCACGTCCAGTGAGGTGAAGTCGTGTACCCCGCTCCTCTTAACCCTCACAGCGAACCTCCTCCCGGAGACGAGGCCTCTAGCCTCCCTCCCAGCCCACTCTGCTAGATCCCTCAGGCTATTGAACTCGTGGACAGCTACCTCGCCGGCTCTGTGGACTCCGAAGACTCTTGAAAGAGCTTCCAGCGCATCCACGTCTGTCTCGACAAGTATCTTAGCCTCGAGAAGCCTTGCGCCTAAAAGTCTGCCACCAGACCTCTCCACCGCGTCAGCTAGATTGCTGAGTAGCCTCCTGTAGAACCTCGGCCTAGTCCTATGGGATCTAAGCGGTATCTCACCGCTCACAGTCACTATGTAAACCGGCATCCAACCCCCATTAAAGAGTAGTTTATAAGTTTATCAAATCTTTCCCATAATAGGGCATAAAGCTGCCGAAGGAGCTGGCTATGTCTTTCAACCTGATTGTCACCCACGAGCACGGCGGGGAGAACTACAGGGCTGTCCTAAGCGAGTTGAGGAGGCTGCTGGGTGAGGTGGTGGTCGTCGACGCAGGCCCCTCCATCATACTGCTGAAGGTGGGAGACCCGTATAAAGCAGTGGAGGAGCTTAAGTCAGCCAGCTTAACCCCGCTAATATACAGGGTGGTGCCGGTGGATAGAGTCCTAGACCCCTTCGTGGAGGCGGTGGCGGAGGAGGCTGGTAGGCTGGCTGAGGAGAGGATACCCGTGGATAAAACCTACAGGGTTACACTACACGGCAGGCTGTACTGGAGGGAGACGAGGCTACCGGCGCACAGCAGCGATGCTGTAAGAGTGATAGCCGAGAAGATTAACCGGAAGGTCTCCCTAACCCACCCCGACTACGTTGTCTACGTGAGGTGCGTGAAGCTGTATCATAGGAGGAGGCTTGCGACGCTGACAATCGCGCCCGTTGATAAGATTGTCTCACTTAAATCAGGTAAGCTGTGAGCGGTGTCAACCAGGGTAGCCTACCGGGAATATGTAGAGGGGCGTAGCATCGCCTCTTAACCCCAGGATCTCCTTGACGGCCTCGTCGTCGAAGGCGCCTATCGCGACTGTACCCAACCCGAGCTCCGTCGCCGCGAGGTATATGTTCTGGCCCGCGTGACCGGCCTCCAGGATCATGTACTGTAGTCCCCTCTCCCCATACCACACTCTAATCCTCTCCGGAACCCCCACCAGGATCACGTTGACGGGGGCGCTGCGAACAGACCCCTGCCTCAGGCACGCGTTGTACAGCTTCTCAGAGAAGTCCCCTGGAGCGGTCAACTCCAGCTCGTGGTGGTTTGGGTTGTAGTAGTACAAGCCTGCTTCAACGCCTTCAACCCCGCCCCGCCTCACCGCTACGTAAACGTCTAGAGGGTAGAGGGCGCCTGCTGAAGGCACCGCCCTCCTCCTCCCTGTTGTAAAACCGTAGGTGGCCCAGAGGATTTGCGACAGCATGTTTAATGTGAGTGGTTTGTCCTGGAACCTCCGGATACTCCTCCTCGCGATTATTAGCTTGGTTAAGCATGTATCCGTCCTCGGGGCCGGGAGTCTAAGCCTACTCCTGCCGCCCAAGCAACACCACATGTTTTACTATAAAAGTCGGATGAAATATAGTCAATGACGGTGGTTAATTGCCTATTTCACTGAGCGATATAATACCAGAGGAGGCCGTTGAAGCGCTTAGAGAGTACTTGAACCACCTAGTTAAATCCATAGACTTGTTCAGGAAATCCCTTAGGCTCCTAAACGAGGTTAGGGTAGGTGAGGCTAGGGGGCTTCTAGCCGAGGTCGTGAAAACCAGGAACGAGGCTAACAAGAAGAGGCTTAGGCTACTAGAGATAATAGATGACACGAGGCTAGAGCCCAGCGTCAAAGAGGATATACTCCACTTCGTTAAGAGATTAGACTCGATAGGCGACAATGTCAAGGAGGCTGCAAGGGAGCTCACTATAATGCCATACCTCGAGGTCCCCCCACCGATACGAGATGGTTTCAACAAGCTCGTCGACTTAGTCTACCAGGCCGCGGGCTACGTGGCTGAGGCGGCTGAGAAGGTTATCAACGGGGAGCACTCTAAGGCGATCGAGCTCATCTCCAAGGTGCTGGAGATCGAGGAGGAGGCTGATAGAGTTGACGTTGAGAACAGGGGTAAGCTCATAGTCTACTCCGACTCCATCAAACCCCCCACACTGGCGATACTGATACACGACTTCAACAGGGATCTAGAGAACGCTGCGGACGCCTGCGCTGAGGCCGCAGACTACCTCCATATATTGACTACGACCTGGCTTCAAATAGAGATGATCACGTAGGATAGTAGGAACGTGGATAGGGCTGTGACAGCAGCCCCCAGAAACCAGAAGCCTATTATCTTGGCTACAAGCCTCAGGTTCACGTATGACACCCCTCTCGCCAAGCCTACGCCCGCGATTGAGCCTATTATAGCCCCCGTGGTGGATGTCGGGAGCCCAAGCCTCGTTACGACCAGCACTAGCTGTGAGGCTGAGAACTGGGCTACGAAAGCAGACTCAACGCTTAGAGGGGTAATCCTCTCGCCAATGGTCTCCACAACGCTGTAGCCCCAGGTCAGAATCCCCGTCGCTATTCCTAGCGCCGAGAAAACCGTGATAGGGTATGGGATTTCAACCTTCCCCACAGGCACCTCGCCGTTGAGAAGAGTTAGGAGAACCCCTGTCAACGGCCCGCTTGGGTTGGAGACGTCGTGGGCTCCATGGCTGAAAGCCATTGTAGCGGAGCTGGATATGAGCAGCGTCTTGTAGACGAACTCCCTGGCGGCAACCTCATCCCCCGGCATCCTCCTAGACACGTGGACGTAGTAGAGTGCTGTTGAGATGACGCCACCAGCTAACCCGGCCAGCAGAGCGTAGGCTGTTGCAACTGGGTTACCCTCCTCGGCGAGGTAGAGGAATATCGCTGTGAAAACAGTTAGGAAGAACAGCGAGCCCCCGGCCAGGAGAGC
>WYEE01000049.1 GCA_009904025.1 Thermogladius sp.
ACATCGTCCATCTTCTTCTCCAGGTAACTAGTTGCCTTCACACCGATCATGGGGGCATCCGCCCACTCTTTCTTCCACAAGTTCTTTCCTTTCTTCTTCCCCTGAGGGAAGAGATCACTGTAGAGAAGCTCTGCGACACGCTTCCCCTTCCGGAGAACAACTAAGCTGTTTTCTTTGACCACCTTGACGTAGCCCCTCCCTGTTAGGGTTGAAAGTATTTTAGCATATGTACTAGGCCTCCCAATACCTTTCTCCTTCATCCACGATACAACCTCGTGGACAGTCGGCAACGGGGGCTTTATGAGGCGTGCTTCTTTAACCTCCGCGACAATATAGCCTTCTATAGGCGGTAATCTCTTACCGGGCTCAACCACCATTGCCTTATATATTCTAAGGAAGCCTGGTTCAATGACACCGACGTAGTCGCTCTGTTCTATGCTGGCCTTAGCCTTACACCCATCGGCCTCTTTGAGACATAGCTCCACAGTATAGTTTTCCACAACAACTTTAGCGGGCTTCATCTGGCTCGCTATGAACCTCCTGAATATCAAATCGTAGAGGGAGTAGTGTTCTCTCCTCAACTGTATCGGGAAGTCTAATACCCCCTCTTTCACAAGCTCTCTCAGCCTTTCAGCGTCGATCGGCCTAGTAGGCCTGATACACTCGTGTGCTCCTCCAGCACCCCATGTCCTAGGCTCAAACAGGTCAGGGTCTCCAATACTCTCAGCAATGTACTGCCTGGCCACTGAAATACCCGCATCGCTGACCCTAGTGCTATCCGTCCTGTGGTATGTTATGAGGCCTATCTCAAACAACTCTTGGGCAATACTCATTGTCTTCGAAGCCGAGAAGCCGAGGACTCTCGAAGCCTCTCCTATCAGGGTGTCCGTGGTGAAAGGCGGTGGAGGGTTTACCTCAACCCCCTCTCTATACCTTGGTCTATGTATCCTCGCCTCCACTTTCTCCTTGAACGCTTTTAAGATTTTATTGATCGCACGCTTAGACGTAGGCTTAAACTTCTTTCTCTTCGACTCAGATACCTCCTTGTACAATTCCTCTATGAGTTTCTTCAAGCGTCTTTTCTTAAGGGGGGCAATGATTCTCTTCTCGACCCCATTGTATGATATGGTGAGATCAAGCTTGTACTCTCCTGTTTCTTTCCTCTTATCCTCTTCGTTTATAATGTGCATTAGCACGGGGCTCTGTACTCTGCCAGCGCTCCAGTTATAGTTTGGTCTACAACAGTCCAACACGCTCTTAATGTTCTTCTTGGGGTCGCCCATTATTTCATAGCAGTAGCTGGCCCAAAGGTATTTCTGGAGGATCGCCGATAGTGTGAATCCAACCCATCTGTCGTCTAGCCTCCTAACAATCTGTGCTTTAACCATGTTTATGTCCACGTCCTCGGGTGCCGCTATTGCATTTAGAATAGCCCTCTTTGTGACCTCGTGGAATCTAATCCTCTTGATATTCTTGTTAAACGGTTTCAGGAGCACGGTTAGATCCCACGCTATCTTCTCGCCTTCTGTATCGGGGTCTGTGCCTATTAGAACCAGGTCTACCTCCCTAGCTAAGTCGCGTAGGACTTTAACCACGTCGAGCTTCCTCGAGACTATTTTACTGCATGGAGAAGAGTCCTCGGGCTCTTCTGTGAACTGGCGGCCGTCCTCGCACTTCTTTATATCAGTGTACACTGGGATGTACTTGAAACCTTGTTTAATTACACCATAGACATCCTCGTCTCTAACATCTTCCCCCTCCAGTTTTTCAAATATGAGATCCCTGCTCCTGCTTGCCACCAGGTCGTATACGTGGCCTCCGCTGGCCACTATTGTTAGAACGTAGTTGCCCGTAGCCACTTCGTAGGCTAGTAGGCCCTCGCCCAAGATCCTGATTGACGGTCTACCAAAGAACCTCGCTATAGTCTTAGCCTTGTTAGGTGACTCCACTATCAAGAGGGCTGATCTAACCAATTGTAGCACCTTGCTCTCCTTGACCTCCCCTCTCATAACCTTTGAGACTTCCTCTCTATCCCTGTCTATTTCAGCCATCAACTCCTTCAAGTCTACTTCCTTCAGCTCCTTGATCTGGAATTCTTCGAGAACCCACCGCAACCTCCTAGTTAAACCCCTTAGAAGCCTCATATCGTCTACAACTAGAATGGAGAGGCCTTTTGTTAAACCACCAGGGTAAAGCCTACTCGTCCTACCGCTCGCCTGGATGTAGGTTGTATAGTCGGGCATCATAATGTACTGTTGCCCATTCTCGCTTACCAACGCCACCTCGCCTATGCTACTAAGCTTCACCTTGATATCCTCCCTCGAAATGTACTTCCTGGCCATCTCGAGGGCTGTCACCAAGTCTTTTAGTAGAGGGGTCTCCTCAACATGCTCGCCGTTGAGCATCCTCTTGAAGTCCTCTCTAACCCTTGCAAGCGCTCCCCCGCTAAGCCTCCTAAACCTCGACGAAAGCCTGCCTACAACCTTCTCAACCTCGCGTTTCTCGTCGCCCTCTAGAACCTCCATGACCGATGAGAGTAGTCTCAAGAGGTCTATAGGGGAGACGTCCTCCAGCCTGCTACTAAACTTGTGGCGTGGCACCCCCGCGAATATAGCGTACCTGACTCTAGCAGGCATGTCGAGGCCTCTGACGAGGGTTCCGTAGTAGACTGCGACGCCTACAAGTACATCTAGTTCACCTTTCTCGAACTCGCTTAGAATCCTAGCGGGTTTCTTACTGTGGAAAGACTCCGCTTTAACACCGTTCTCCCTGAGCAACCCGGCTAATTTATCGGCGTATTCAACGCCTTTATCCGGTGGTACGTAGATTAATCCGCCTCC
>WYEE01000079.1 GCA_009904025.1 Thermogladius sp.
ATATCGGGTATGAACGCAGGCTTCTCGGCGAGCCTTATTAACGGTATTGTAATACCTGGCTTAGGGTGTTTTGAAAACTCGAACTTCTCCTCGCTCAGTGAAGCTATGATGTAATTAGTGTTCATCAATTCCTCGGCTTCTCTACCCTCAGCAATGTAATAGTAGAATATTGGGATACCATAATACTTGTAGTAGTCTCTGAAGACCCCTAGTATCCCGAGCACTATTTTCCCCTCTCTATCGAACCTAAGAATATAGGATGACCCCTGTGGAACGGATATTGAGGCGGCGAGCCTAACGAGGTCGCCTAGGCTGCTCACTCTTACTGGGACCACTTTCTCTAGCGAACCCTCCATAAATACTATACCTCTTGTAAATCATCCTGTAGAGTTTATAGAAAGCCCTGGAATTTAAACCAATAGTTCGGGGTGTGGACTTCAATAGACCTTTCGGCATAACAATAAAGGCTTCGTCAGACGCATAGTGTTTGTATATTATCTCCCCCTCAGGGTTTATGAGTAGTGTTGGCAGCGAGTACACAGTGTTATCCCTCATTACAAGCCTGCTACCAGGTACTAGAACCCACACTCTGAATATCAAGGCTAGGCTTTTCGACAACTCTATATAGTTCTTCGGGGGGTTTAATTGAGGCAAGCCCACTATAAGGAGGTTGACGCCGTTTTCAACCATGAACCTGGCTATCTCAGGGTAGAAGATTTCATCCTCGATCAAGGTGTTGAAGATAAACCCGTTGTCGTTGAACATCTCGAGGTCTGAGCCCCTTGACAAACCCAGCACTCTCTCCCTCTCGTTTAAAACAAGCTTCCTCCGTGTAACCAAACCTTCCTCAAGATCCCAGGAGGCGAGAGCCGTTGATACGTATATCTTCGAAGAGACTTTCTCCAAGTAAGTTGGGAGGACGATGCTGACACCGTAGTGGCTTGACAGCGTGGTCAGCGTGCTCATGTACGTCGACTCCCTTGTTAAAGCGAAAAACCTGCGAAGGTTCTCCTTGGCACCCTCATCATATAAATGGATGACGGGGCCGTAGGGCTGCATATAGGGTAGTATGATCGTTGAGACATTGTTTTCGCTTGCATAGAACACTATTTTCCTGGCGGACTCCAGGTTAAGCCTTAGACCAGCCTCGTACACGCTTATGTGGGCTACCGCTAGTAGACCGCCTGAAACCCCTCCCCCGCCGATTAAGTCGACTTTCATTACACTAGTCCTCGTTGCCTACCCGGCTAGCCTGTTAAACAGTGTTTGAAGTACTTGTCCACGAGCGAATTCAGCAACTCCCTGTTGTTTAAAACCAGGTTATTTAGCTCCTCGTATATCCCGTCAAGGACCTTGAGGTAGTCTTCATTACCGTTGGCTACATCGTCCATCTTCTTCTCCAGGTAACTAGTTGCCTCCACACCGATCATGGGGGCATCCGCCCACTCTTTCTTCCACAAGTTCTTTCCTTTCTTCTTCCCCTGAGGGAAGAGATCATTGTAGAGAAGCTCCGCGACAAGCCTTCCCTTCCGGAGCACAACTAAGCTGTTTTCTTTGACCACCTTGACGTAGCCCCTCCCTGTTAGGGTTGAAAGTATTTTAGCATATGTGCTAGGCCTCCCAATACCTTTCTCCTTCATCCAAGATACAACCTCGTGGACAGTCGGCAATGGGGGCTTTATGAGGCGCGCTTCTTTGACCTCCGCGACAACAGAGCCTTCTACAGGCGGTAATCTCTTACCGGGCTCAACCACCATTGCCTTATATATTCTAAGGAAGCCTGGTTCAATGACCCCGACGTAGTCGCTCTGTTCTATGCTGGCCTTAACCTTACACCCATCGGCCTCTTTGAGACATAGCTCCACAGTATAGTTTTCCACAACAACTTTAGCGGGCTTCATCTGGCTCGCTATGAACCTCCTGAATATCAAATCATAGAGAGAGTAGTGTTCTCTCCTCAACTGTATCGGGAAGTCTAATACCCCCTCTTTCACAAGCTCTCTCAGCCTTTCAGCGTCGATCGGCCTAGTAGGCCTGATACACTCGTGTGCCCCTCCAGCACCCCATGTCCTAGGCTCAAACAGGTTAGGGTCTCCAATACTCTCAGCAATGTACTGCCTGGCCACTGAAACGCCCGCATCGCTGACCCTAGTGCTATCCGTCCTGTGGTATGTTATCAGGCCTATCTCAAACAACTCTTGGGCAATACTCATTGTTTTCGAAGCCGAGAAGCCGAGGGTTCTCGAAGCCTCTGCTATCAGTGTGTCCGTGGTGAAAGGTGGTGGAGGGTTTACCTCAACCCCCTCTTTATACCTTGGTCTAGGTATCCTCGCCTCCACTCTCTCCTCGAATGCTTTTAAGATTTTATTGATCGCACGCTTAGACGTAGGCTTAAACTTCTTTCTCTTTGACTCAGATACCTCCTTGTACAATTCCTCTATGAGTTTCTTCAAGCGTCTTTTCTTAAGGGGGGCAATGATTCTCTTCTCGACCCCATTATACGATATGGTGAGATCGAGCTTGTATTCATTTACTTTTTCCCTCTTACTCTCTTCGTTTATAATATGCATTAACACAGGGCTCTGTACTCTACCAGCACTCCAGTTATAGTTTGGTCTACAACACTCCAACGCGCTCTTAATGTTCTTCTTGGGGTTGCTCATTATCTCATAACAGTAGCTGGCCCAAAGGTATTTCTGGAGGATCGCCGATAATGTGAATCCAATCCACCTGTCGTCTAGCCTCCTAACAATCTGTGCTTTAACCATGTTTAAGTCCACGTCTTCAGGTGCCG
>WYEE01000086.1 GCA_009904025.1 Thermogladius sp.
CTAGCTTGTCTCAGGTGCCTCGGAGGCCCCGGTTTTAACGAGGTCGTTTATCACGTTTGAAACTATCTCCCTGGCCTCCCCGATCTCGCTTTCCTCCAGCATCTTATATTTAGATCGGTCGAGGTAGACTGAGACCATTGCCTCAGGGACTAAGCCGTGTCTTTGAGCGAAACCGCTTAGGCTCACCTCCTTATAGTCGAGTACTTTGGAGTCTTTGACTACTACCACCAGCAGGTTTTTCACTATTTCACTACCAGCTGATGGGAAAACGTCTATCTTGTTGTAAAGCGTCAGGACATCCTCCTCCGATAGCTGTAGATTGCTAAACCTTGAGTTTAATTCAGCGACGATCTCACTCCTAATCTTATTCTTAACCTCCCTGCTGAACCTCGGCGAGAACAATACCCTCGCATCCTCCAGTTTCAGAATCTCCCTGTCAAGTAGCTTCCAAACAGGCTTCCTCGTGACAAAGAGGCTCTCCAACGCTTTCCTCCCGAACTCTTTATCCTCGCACTCGAGATCGCCGGCTTTCCCCATCGCTAGAGAGTGGAGTAGCCCGTAGACGTTGAAATCGTTTAACACAACGTAGCTAGACCACTCCCCCTTGCTGAACATGTCCTCAAGGACCCCGGCGACTCTGCTTCTAATGCACTTCAGCAATCTCCCCATAGTCTCGACGAAAGCTATGTTAACATGGTGGAAGTATACGTTCTTGTACATAAGCTTCCTAGCTTCCAGCAATCTAACGAGGTCGTCCATCGCTTTACCCGATATAGAGGGCACCAGTAATCCGTGGTAGTCGACTATGAAAGTGTTCCTTAAAACCCACTCCTCGTTTATCTCGCCGATCGCCAGGCCAGTGTAGTACGCATCCCTCTTAAGGTAATCCATTATATCGCTCGTGTAGATGTAGTCTCTAACGATAAGCCTTATAATAGTGCTCAAAGCCTTATCCGGCCTAGGTATGAAGAAGTCGTCTAAGCTAAGCGTGTTATTCCTAGCTAGATCAGTATAATCTCTCATCCCGAAAGGTGGTTTCATACCCTCGTCCAATATGCTCAACACGTATTCCGCGTCAACACCCAGGGTCTTTGAGCTAGATTTCAAAGCCTCATCAATCCGCTTCCTCAGGTAGTCCCTATAGATGAGGTAGCCTACAACCTCGTGATTCCCCACTGTGAAGGGCAGAAAATCCCTTGTCTTATACACGTATTCGTCGAACGCATGGCTGAAAGGCCCATGCCCTATATCGTGTAGCAAGCCTAGTAGCCTCGCCGCCAGTGACAATTCTTTCAGCCGCGATGTCAGCTCGGTGAAATGCTTTGAACCGGAAAGGAAGTCTAAGCTACCTTTCACCAGGTAAGTCACATACTTGTAGGATACATGCATCACCCCTAGGCTATGGCTGAACCTGGTATGCGTTGCACTAGGGTAGACGAAGTGGGCCATCTGGAGTTGAAGGATATACCTTAACCTCTGGATAGGCCAGCTATCGATTACAGCGTCCTCCATCCCCTTAATGTAGTCTATATAGCTGTATATCACATCTCTAACCTGGGCGTTGAATGGTAGCATCCAGGGGAACAAGTTTGATTTAGCCGTCAACTCGATCACTACGAGTACTATTTTCCTTTGATAGAATGATACCGGCGATCTTAATAAATATTACTATTGCCCTCTCTCCTTCAAACGGTCGATCAAAGGCTTGTAAGGGGACTCCAGGAAGAAACCGTTCTTGCACACAGGGCAGATAACCAGTATAGGCCGAGACCTTTCCTCAGGTAGAGTCTTGGAGTCCGCGATGTAGAGGACGGATTCATACATGTAGTAGAAGTCCCCAGGCTTACCTTTGAAACCGCAGTAGGGACATGTGATCTCCATGATCCAACCATTTTATTCCTCAGCATAACTGTTTTAAATATCTTTGTTAGAAATACTGCTTCCAGGATTCAATATGGTAACAGAAAAGTTTATAAACCAAACCATGAGATAAATATTCCCAGGTGGAGAAGATGCCTGGTACAATCCCGTTAATCGGAGAAAAATTCCCTGAAATGACCGTCATGACGACCCACGGCCCCAGGAAGCTACCCGACGACTATAAGGGCAAATACCTCGTTCTCTTCAGCCACCCAGCAGACTTCACACCGGTATGCACTACGGAGTTCATAGGGTTCGCTGTCAGATACGAGGATTTCAAGAAGCTGAACACAGAGCTGCTGGGGCTCAGCGTGGACAGCACATTCTCCCACATCAAGTGGGTGGAGTGGATTAAGGAGAAGTTTGGTGTCGAAATACCGTTCCCAATCATAGCGGATCCCACAGGCGAGGTGGCGAGGAAGCTGGGCTTCCTCCACGCCGAGTCTGCTACGTCGACAGTTAGGTCTGTGATAATTGTAGATGACAAGGGCATTGTCAGGGCAATATTGTATTACCCCCAGGAGACAGGGAGGAACCTAGATGAGATACTGAGGTTGGTGAAGGCGCTTCAAGTAAACGATAAATATGGGAGGGCTCTACCAGCCAACTGGCCTAACAACGCTCTTATAGGAGACGCGTTAATTGTACCACCAGCCAGCACCGTCCAGGACGCGGCTGAGAGATTGAAGAAGTACAAGTGCTTCGACTGGTGGTTCTGCTACGAGGAGGGGAAGGTCCCAGGGGAGGAAGTATCCATAGTTAGGTCGTGGCTTGAGAGAGCTGCGAAGC
>WYEE01000021.1 GCA_009904025.1 Thermogladius sp.
GTCAACCCAGTACGTGATAGTGCTCGTTTCCGCGGCGCTTGTGGGGGCGAGGTTCACAAGCAACCCCCTGCTCCTGGTATTAGGCTACCTCATCGTGGTATACGCCTCCACAGGCTTCACAGCAATATCCATCCTGGCGGCATCCCTTATGAAGACAAGGGAGAGGTTTATGGGTATTGTAGGCGCTATATCCATGCCATTATTCTTCGCCAGCAACGCGCTCTACCCGATTGAAATAATGCCCGAGGCGATTAAGATTTTCGCCGAGGTAAACCCGTTAACGTACGCTGTGGATGCCGTGAGAAACCTAGTGTTGTACAGCAACCTAGATATCTCCGTAGACCTGCTAGCTCTAACCCTCTTCAACATACTAGCACTACTAATAGCCGTAGTGGAGTTGAATAAAATAATAGAGTAAGCGCTAAACCTCAGAGTAGAGCACCTGCTACTCCAAGCAGTTTTTAAGGAAACCCTGGTTCTTTAAATCCCGCGTTTAAAAATACTCCAAAGCGTTGGAGGAGGTTGAGAGGGGCTACTGGTGTCGGGTAATGCTCGGCGTTGCCGCAGCAATGGCTGCATCACTCCTGTGGAGCTTGAACCCGGCGGTGATATCGAGGTATGGGAGGTCGATTAAACCCATCTCATTCACCGGTGTCAGGGCGTTGATAGCACTGCTACCGCTTCTAATATTCTTGCCCCCCAGGCTAGCTGGTTTAAGCGTTGGTTTAATGGGTTGGCTTATAGTGGTTTCATCAGCCGTTATAGGCCCTGGTTTAGGCGACTCCCTCTACACTTACTCGATCAAGACCATCGGCGGGTCTCTCGCCGTCGTAATAAGCTACACATACATCTTCTTCACACAGTTGTTCTCCCACCTACTAGCAGGCGAGACCCCGGGCTTCACCACTCTGGTGGGGGCTGCAATAGCCTTCACAGGGATCGCGGTGGGGGTTAGAGGTGCGAGGGGTGATGTAGAGGGTAGAAGCTTACTCCTAGGCTCGGCATCTGCGCTGAGCGCCGGGGTTTCGTGGGGTTTGGCGACAGCCCTCGTTAAAGCGAGCTTGAGATATATCCCGGACACCCTGCTACTCACCGCTGTAAGGCTACTCGCGATAACCGCTACGCTTACACCACTAGGCTACCTGCTGGAGGGGTGGTATGATAAAACAAGCATGGGAGACGTGTTGAAAGCTGGTTTTATAACTGGTTTCTTCGGCTGGACGATCGGCATGTTCCTCTTCATCTACTCCATAAGCCTGGTAGGCGCGTCTCTAACAGCCGTGGCTACAGCGTTAACACCCGTGCTCTCCCAGGTTACGACAAGCATTATCTCGCGTGAGAAGCCTAGGGCCGGGAGTATAATAGGCTCGATTATAGTGATGACTGGAATCATTGTAGCAGGCATCTAACCCCGAGCCCGCGGGCTTGCAAGCTCTGATGGAGATTAGTAGATTTGAGCCGTGAAAGCCCCACGCGAGTCTTCTACAGGGCTGTAATGCCTTCCAAAACCCTTTTCCGTTTAAACCCGCCTTCATATTAGTCTAGTGTGAGAGTTCTACCCTCTGGGTTGGTAGCTTGAACCGGGATGTAGCACTGAGATACTGCCGGGAGGAGGGGCTCAGCCTAGCAGCATATGAGGCACTAGCCTCACTGGAGAAGGATGAGGGTAGGAGGAGTGTCTTGAAAAAGCTTGCGGAAGACGAGAAGAGGCACTTCGAGTTCTGGAGGTCTCTCGCAGGGGTGGATTGCGAGCCTAGCCCGTTGAGGGTCTTGTTGCTTAAGTTAAGCTACTCGATACTAGGCCCCTTGTTCACTATTAAGCTTATGGAGAAAAGCGAGGAGGAGGCTGCGAGAGAGTACTCAAGCCTCCTAGAGAGTGTTGGAGAAGGGTGGAGGCAGGGTCTAATGGATCTGATAAAAGATGAGGAGGTCCACGAGAAGGAGTTGATGGCCATGCTCACAGACCCTAGGCTGAGATACATAGGTTTCATAGCCCTCGGCTTAGCAGACGCGATCGTGGAGATGACAGGGGTTAACGCGGGCTTCCTAGGGGCAACCGGGAACACTATCGCAGTGGGTTTAGCGGGTTTGATAGTAGGCTTCTCCGCGGCTCTCTCGATGGCAGGGGCCGCCTACCTGCAGTCCAAGCACGAGGCGAGGGCCCAGCCTGTCAAAAGCTCCCTCGCTACTGGTTTAGCGTATATCCTCACAGTCCTAATACTAGTAGCCCCGTTCTTCCTGGTCACGCATATAGTAGCGGCTTTCACTGCCAGCGTGACCGCGAGCATCCTGCTCACAGGGTTATTCACATACTACTCTAGCGTGGTGGAAGACAAGGATTTCAGGAGAGAGTTCGCTGAAAGCCTGGTTCTACTACTCGGGATAGCCTTCGCAAGCTACGCTCTCGGCGAGGCTATAAACAAATACGTGGGGTTTCCAAGAAGTCCTTAGCCATCTACCCCGCTGAAAAGCCATTTAAAGTTCCTGGGATTACTCCTCTTAACACCACCGGAGACCAGCCCGTGTGCAATGAGAGGTAGAGCTATAGTCGCGTCCACGTATACAACCCTCTTCTTAGCCTTTGGTGAGACCTTCCCCCAGCTCACCGCCTCCTCTAGAGTCGCCCCGCTCAGCCCACCCCATTGAGGGCTGTCGGTTGT
>WYEE01000072.1 GCA_009904025.1 Thermogladius sp.
TCGAATATGAACTCAACGGTGCCCGCGTTATCATAGCCTAGAGCCTTCATCAACTCAACTGCAGTATTCACAATGTCCCTCCTCTCCTCGGGAGATATCGATGGTGATGGAGCCTCGTCAATGATCTTCTGGTATCTGAACTGGATAGAGCACTCTCTCTCGTATAAGTGAATCACCTTCTCGCCGTCTCCGATGACCTGGATCTCGATATGCTTGCTCTTATCCAAGTATGGTTCAACGTAAACCCTCGTGTCTTTGAAGGCCTTCCCAACCTCCATCAACGAGAGCTCAAGCTTGCTTTCAATCTCAGAGCCGTCGTGAATCACCCTCATACCAATACCCCCTCCCCCGCCAGCCGCTTTCAGTATCACAGGGTAACCGTGCTCCCTCGCGAACTCCTCTATATCACTCGCATCCCGTACAAGGGTGTAGGGGAGTGTTGGTAGCCCTAGTTTCATAGCCGTCTCCTTCAATCCAAGTTTATCCCCCGCTCTATCGATCGCCTCTGGTGAAGGCCCTATCCACGTCAACCCCTTGTTAATCACCCTCCTAGCGAACTCGCTGTTCTCGCTTAGGAAGCCGTAGCCGGGGTGGATCGCGTCGGCTCCCAGGTGTATAGCTGCTTCAACTATCTCATCTATGTCAAGGTAGCTTGAAACCTCTGCATCCTCGTGGACGAAACGCCTGTGGAGGCTATTCCCATCTATTGAAGTGTAAACACCCAGAGGGGTGTGGCCCATCTCGATTATACTCCTAGCTATCCTGACAGCTATCTCACCGCGGTTGGCGATCAATATCCTCATCGGCATAAACCACTCCTCTTCAAGTTGAGAAAACGTGTTGGGGGTAAAAACCATGTACCGAAGTTCAGATCATTTATAAGACTCCAACCTGCGTACTAGGTCAACGTAGACTTCAGCCATCTTTGCCAGTTCGCTTAATTTAACAAATTCGTTAACCTTGTGGGCTAAACCAACCTCTCCAGGCCCATAGGCGACGACCTCTACACCTCTCCTAGCGTAGTACCTCAGGTCTAGCCCGCCCACACAGATAGTCTTACTCGGTTTACGACCTAACACACTCGCCGAAGACTCCTCCACCGCTTTAACTATTAGGGCTTCCGGGTTTGTTAAGGCTGGGTCGGACTTCTCCATGACCTCCAACTCGGCTTCCACCCCTAGCTTGCCTGAAGCCTCCTTGAGGAAGCTCCTCAACTCCTCTACCACGTCATCGGCTCTCTCCTCTATTATCAACCTCCTATCAACACTGAAGCCTACGACGCCTGGAACAATGTTAATTGAGCCTGGGGCTATGAGCCTGCCCCCGAGTGTTAACGTCGGGGTCGAGGCCTCCTCCATCTCATATTTGAAATTACTCCTCTTCCCCGCTAGTTTAGGCTTGTATTCCTCGATGAAGGCTCTAGCCAGGTAGATCATCTTCTCGAAGGCGTTATCGCCGAGCCAGGGTGTCGAACCGTGTGCTTGCCTACCGTAGACTTTAACCAGCGCCCATACACCCCCTCTGTGGCCAATATAGATGTTGTTGATGCCGCTGGGCTCGGCTATCAGGGCCCAGTCTGGTCTACTACCCAACACGTCCACCAGGTAGCCGGTCCCGGTTAAACCACCTATCTCCTCGTCGGGTACGAGAGCCGCCTCCACCACTATTCCGGGCTCCCTCGTTGAGGCAAGGTATGCCAGGGCACCTACGACCGACGCTATCCCGCCTTTCATATCCGTCGACCCCCTCCCGTAGACGCGACCCTCTCTGACAACAGGCTTGAATGGAGGCGTCTCCCAACCTTCCCCGGGTGCGACAACGTCGTAGTGACCGTTGAACTGTAGAGTTTTCTCCCCGCTTCCAATCCTCGCTAACAGGATATATCTTGGTTTATCCGGGTTGTACTCTCTAGGAAGGGTCTTTCTAACGTACTCGTCGTCCACCCTGTGGACTGTAACATGTGCCCCGTGACTACTTAAAACCTCCTTGTAGAAATCCACTATGTCCTCGTAGCTCTCCCCTAGCACGGTCGGGTATTCAATACTCTTGACAAGCGTTTTCAGAATCAGGTCTTCGACCCATGAGGGTAGGGGGCTCGTCTTAAACCACCTTTGGTCTGGGAGGAAAACTTTGTTGAGGAAAAAAACGTTTACTCGACCTTTACAACATGGATTATCTGGACTGGGCATGCCGCAGCAGCGTCTTCAACACAGCTCTTCAAGTCCTCGGGCACTACGCCTACAGCTATATTGGATTTGTCCTCACGATGTTTCTCAACTATCTGGGACTTGTTGTCCTCGGGATTCATCTCGAATACATCAGGGCAGATCGATACACAAACCATGTCTGATATACAGTTCTCTCTAGGGTTTATCTCAACCCTGTACTTAGCCATTACCCGACACCATGTTGATTTAAACGGGTAGGAAATAAAAATGTTACCTAGCAGCGTTTTCAGCTATGCGGGGCCTTCAACACTAGTCGCAGCCCAGGATTCCTCATCATCAGAGTTTAATCAAATGAAGGACGCGGGTTTTTAACCATTAGCAACCTCAGAATCCGGGTTCCCGTAAACCCTTTTCGAAATCAGAGACGCGAGCTCGAACGCCTCACCGAAAACCCATTCTAGATCCCTACTACCCTTAGC
>WYEE01000016.1 GCA_009904025.1 Thermogladius sp.
CCAGCCCAAGAGTACGTCCTGTTGAAAAGCCTTGAATCCCTCGGAGGGGAGGAGAATATTGACATCGCGGATCTCGTTGAGATACTTGAGGGTATGGCCGATGAGTCAGCCTGGTTCAGGGAGAGCAGGCTCTCGCTTATGAGAAAACTGAGGAGACTGACTATCGGAGGATACAAGAATCTCTTTAGCGGTGGCGACCTCGATCTCGAGGTGAGCTCTAACAAGCCTCTGGTAATAGACTTGTCCAAGATAGGCGACCTAGCTATAAGGAGGGTCTACGTGGCGGCCTTCCTTAAAAAGATCTTCGATAAAGCTCTTAGAGGGGGTTTTAATTCGAGGAGGCTCCTAATAGTGGTTGAGGAAGCACGAAACCTGCTTGGCAGGGACAACTACGTTGAGATACTCGTAAAAATGCTGGGTGAGATTAGGAAGTTTGGTGTAGGGATTGTAATAGTCTCGCAATCACCTTCAGCGCTTGTTGAAGACGTGATGGCTAACACGTCGACCAAGATAGTTCACTCCATAAAATCAGCTGTGGATCTCGAGGTATTAGATAAGGTTGTCAACATGACTAGCGAGATCAGGGAGATACTGCCCTACATGGATAAGGGGGAGGCAGTCTTGTTTTCAAGTTTTTATAAAAAACCGTTGTTGATTAGAATAGTTTAGTCTTCCTCCTTCTTCTCCTCTTCGCCCGGCTTCTTGCCTGCTTCAGCACCTTTCTCCTTGGCCTTGCTAGCCGCTATTACATCGTCTATCCTCAGGATTATCGTCGAGGCTTCGGTACCGGCTTTAATAGCGTTAGCTATTACACTAACAGGCTCTATCACACCTTTCTCCATCATGTCTACGAAATCGCCTGTGTTCAAGTCCACTCCAATCCACTTCCCATCCTCCTTCTCGTGGGAGGCTCTAAGCTTCATTATAATGTCTACTGGGTCTAAGCCGGCGTTCTCGACTAGTGTGACAACCAAGCCCTCTAGCGCTTTTGCGAAGGCCTCAACGGATAATTGCTCTTTTCCACCCGCCTTAGTAGCGAACCTCCTAATGTGCTTAGCTAGCTCTGCCTCTACGGCTCCACCGCCCGCAACGATCTTACCGTCTTTTATGGCATCCGCCACAGCCGACAAGGCGTCTCTCATACTCCTCTCCGCTTCGTCTACAAGCCTCTCTAAGCCGCCTCTTATGACAATGCTGACCGACCTCGGGTTCTTGCATCCCTCCACGAACACCATCTTGTCCTCTCCAATCTTCCTCTCCTCGACTACAGCGGCGTAGCCTAGGTCCTCTGGCTTCAGATCTTCTATGTTGCTCACTATTCTACCCCCAGTCGCCCTCTCAAGCTTCTCTAGGTCGCTCCTCTTCACCCTCCTCACGGCTAGAATACCCTTCTTCGCCAGGAAGTGCTGGGCAACCTCGTCAATACCCTTCTGCGTTATAACAACATTAGCACCAGTAGCAGCAATCTTCTCGACCATCTTCTGCAGTATGTTCTCCTCCTGCTCGAGGAAGGCTTTCAACTGGTTGGGGTCGCTGATCCTGATCTCAGCATCTATCTCGGGCTTCTCGATCTCAAGTGGTGCGTCCAGCAGGGCTATCTTAGCGTTCTCAACTCTCCTAGGCATACCCGGGTGGACGACTTCTTTATCCAACACTATACCGTAGACTAGAGTTGAGTCTAGTAGGGCACCACCGTACTTCTTGATGATTTGGATGTTGTCTAAGTCTATGTAGTTCTTCTCCCCTCTCTTCTCAACAATCTGTTTAACGGCTTTCACTGCCATCTCCGCGAAGTAGTCTCTAGCGTCGTGGACAGCCTTACTCGTCAGAGATGTTCTAGCGATTTTCTTCAGGAGATCCTCATCGTTTATATCTATCGGCTGGGCTATCTGGTCGAGTAGTTTCAGGGTCTCTTCCATGGCTTTCCTGTAGCCGCTTACAATAACCGTTGGATGGATGTTCTTTGCCAAGAGCTCCTCAGCTTGCTTCAGTAACTCGCCGGCGAAGACGACAGCTCTTTTAGTCCCATCTCCAACCTCGTTGTCCTGGCTCTTAGCCACTTGAACAAGCATTTTGGCGGCGGGGTGCTGTATCTCAGCTTTATCTAGGATTGTCGCGCCGTCGTTGGTTATGGTTACATCTCCCAGGGCGTCCACTAGCATTTTATCCATTCCTTTAGGCCCATACGTTGTTTTAACCATCTCGGCGACAGCTCTAGCAGCCATTATGTTAGTGCGCAGGGCATCTCTACCAGCAGTCCTCTGGGTGCCTTCCTTCAGTATCAACACAGGGATACCTGTTGGCTCTACAGTCACATTCACCACCCTTGAAAGGAATTATGATCCTAGGTGAAACATGATGATAAGGCTTCTATATAAACTTAACTTTGCGCGAGGGAATATCGTCTAAGCGCGACATCGCCCTTATATTCTTCGAGGCTCCACGAGATTATTCTATAGTACTCGTTTAAAACAGGGTCCTCCAAGACCACCCGAGGGTCTGTTTCATCGTCTAGTAAAACGACTATGTTTAAACCTACCACCCGGGCCCCTCTAACCCCTTTTATCCTGAACAAGTGTGCTAAAGCTGTGGCAATACAGCCGGGGCACCCGACGCTCTTAACCCT
>WYEE01000029.1 GCA_009904025.1 Thermogladius sp.
GCGACTTAAACATGATGGACTCTACTATTTACAGAGTGGACTCTGTAGCGGAAAAAATCCTGCACTCACCCAGCGGGTACAAGCCGTTGTTTAATGTGTTGAAAGTAGATGAGGGGAAGCTAAATAAGCTTGTCGAATTCGATTTATCACTCGGCGAGAACGTGACTGCTCTCTTGAACGAGGTTAAAGAGAAGTCGGAGAAGGTTTCGAAGATTGATGATATAAGGGGTTTATTCCAGAAAGTTCTCGCAGAGATCGAGAAGATCGATGAGCTAGTTAATATGAGAGAAAATTACATTCAATTACTATGACGGGGGTGGTTTAAACGTCCTCTAAGCAGACCAACGTGATAGAATGGGTTAACCCTGGTCCAGATGACATCCTGTGGGTCTACCCTCACGAGGACATCAGGTGGGGTAGCGTAGTAGTCGTACATGAGTACGAGGCAGCTGTTTTCATGAGGGATGGTAAAGTCTATGATGTCCTCCCCCCTGGTAGGCACATGGTTACAACCCAGAACATACCTTTGTTAACCAAGGCATACAACCTCGTTATGGGCTACGGGGAAACACCCTTTAAGGCTAGGGTTGTCTTCGTTTCCACCAAGCAGTTCAGGGGGAGATTCGGCCTTTCGACACGTGTGAAACTTGGGCCGAGAACACTCTACATGACCGAGCTCCAAATGTATGGGGACTACTGGTTTAGAGTTGTAGACCCAGTTCTATTCCTTACTCAAATAGCTGGCGCAGTCCCTACGCTGAGTACTCCTGCGGTTACCGAGTTCCTGAGATCCTATTTCGTAGAGCTGTTTATGCAAGAGGTATCTAAGTTTACAGCCATCGACATATACACGAACCTCAGGGATGTCGAGACAAAGGTTAAGTCGAGTAGTATATACGAGGCCTTCAAGAGCAGGGGGCTTGAATTAATCGATGTTAAGATAGCTGGCGTGTCTCTACCTCAATTGGAGAAAATGGAGAAAGAGGATCCAACGTACGGTCTCCCCCTGTTAATCGCTATACAGAAAGGAGACGAGGACAAGGTGCTCGAGATCATTAGAACAGTGGAGAGTTTGAGGGCGCTAGGTAGATCCCCAGGTGTAGGTGTATTAGGGGCTCTTGTAGCTCTACCCAGCCTCTTGCAACCAGCTACACAGCCATCGCCACCCCAGGCCATGCAACCCGCGAAGGAGGAGAAGCCTATCATAGAGAAGTTGAGGGAGTTGAAGAAGATGCTGGATGAGGGGTTGATAACACAAGAGGAATATGAGAAATTGAAGAAGGAGCTTCTCGAGGAATTCAAGAGAACGTAGAGCGGGGTTTATGCCTCTTGATGAAGTTTTGGAAAAGCGATGTAGAGAAGTATGAGGATGAGATGAATAAAGCATTCGATGCCAGGAATAAGGGGAAGATGGATGAAGCCATTGAGCATTTCATGAAAGCATACGAGATAGCCGTGAAATCTAGAGACGGGAATTTGAGGGAGAGGGCTCAGATAGCGTACTCGTATGCAACCCTGTACAAGGCTTTAAGGACTAGAAGCGGCAGGGATTTCGAAGAGGCTTATAAGGCGGTTTCAGTTCTCAAACCAGATGTAGAATTCGACCTCGCGTTGCCCAGGAGGGTTAAAGCAGGTGAGCTGGCGGAAGACCTCCGCCTCTTGAGTATAATCTATAGTCTGCCCCCAGTAGACCTCTCGAATCTCTCGAAGTATAGCCCTGAGGATGCTGGGAGATACGATGAGGCCGCTAAAGAGTTCATCTCCAAGAACGGTGGGAGATTCACTATTGAGGATCTAGTAGACATCCGCGACACCTTTGAGTCGATAGGGTACAGGTTCCTAGCAATCTCAAAAATGATTTCGGCGGCTCATGTGGAGGATGAGGATCCCGATAAGGCGGTTCAGATCTACACGGAGGCCCTTGGCTACCTCAACCTAGCTGCTCGCGCGGATCAACTGGTTAAGAAAGTAAACGATAGGATAAGCATGCTCAGCAAGGCTACGAGATGCTGGATCTGCCACAGGCCTATTCAAGGAGAGGAGGTCAACTTCATCTACTTGGACACCTTTACCACGAAATACATGTTGAAGAAATACGGTGGTGAAGACCAGATGATGCTCCAGGAAGGGAGGGTAGCTGTGTGCGCTGTCTGCTACGGCTCTATTTACAAGCTCAGCGACAAGATATCAAAATACTACTATGATAAGGCGGTCGAGGAGATGAGGAGGCTGGAGGAGAGGTTGATGGCTCAAATAGCCGCCCTCAGATCAGAGGTAGAGATTCTAAGGGCCTCAATAGCCTCGGTTAGAGCGGGGTATAGGAGAAGTGGCCCAGGCATATAAGCTGAGGTGCGCTAACTGTGGTGCACCTTTACCGCAACCGAGGCAGGGCGAGGAGTATGTTAGGTGCGAGTACTGCGGGTACTGGAATAAGATCGCGGACTCACAGGCCTACACGGTTAAACTCCTTGAGGAAGTTAAGCAGTGGGTTTACAGCCTGATCCCAAGGCAGATAATTACCTCGACTACAGCAGACCTTGTCGCGAGACATCACTTATTCCAGGAGAGCATCCTCCCCAAACTAACTCCTAAACTAGCTACAGCCAGGGCGGAGTTCTATAG
>WYEE01000118.1 GCA_009904025.1 Thermogladius sp.
TCCATCAATTCTTTATTCTCGAAAATACTGCGGGGCGGGTAAGACAGGGCGATAGACTCCAAGACCTCGATCATGACTTCAAGACAACATGGGTGGCATTCGGAGAGTTTAAAGCCTGCGAGGACTCTAACCACCCTGTTTAAGCCGAGGGTGGTTAGAGGTCCGTTGGCTAGAAGTCTAATCAACTCGGCCGGCCCTCCGGGGTCAACTTTATTCGAGAGCTCGCACGCCTTCTCTAAGAGTCCACGGCTTAAAGCCTCAGCTTCATCACCTAAACCAATAAACGGCATCAGCTCGGCTAACACCATATACCCGTAAACCTCATTCATCCTTTCCTCGAGTAAGCCCCTTACCATGATTTCCGGGGAGACTCTCTCTTTAATCCAGTCAACTAGATCATAGTCTAATGCCCCGGATAATACCTCGAAGAAATCTAAAGGGTCTAGGTTGGATTTTAACGCCTTCAGCAACTCTAGCCCCCTCGGAGTCTCGTTCAACAAAAGGTACCTCAATATTCTACCCAACTCACTTAACTCGCAACGATGTATGCGGCAGTCCTGCGCAAGGGCCCAGGGGTCGGATCTAGCTTTATCCATCAGAGAGCCCATGTAAACCACTTTTAAACAGTTGTTCTCTCGTTTACTTTACTTATAGTTATGGAGGGGGCTGTTGCACCTTTAAGCCTGTTCCCATCTAACACTACCGTGTTTTTCTTCGACTTCACCATCACTCTTGTAAACAAGCTTGTCGTGAAGACAACATTTGCCAGGACAATACTAGCGTAGAACTTGGAGTAATGGGAGCTGGTGTTCAGAGGTGTATTACTGTGGTCTACATACCCGCAAACAATGTTTCCGCGACAAGTGTTGAAGGTCTGCCAGGCGTTGAATGCTTTTCTATCGGCTGTTAGGAGTATAATAACCCTGTGTTGAAGATTAGATGACTCGACAGCCATTGAAGCCTCGCAGGGTTGCGAGATAGCTGGTAGAGTCCTAGCCTTATAATGGTATTTAACTTCTTGTAATACTCTGTTAGCCATCAACGCCATTATATAAGAGTACCTCTCCGGTAAGGCCTGGGAGGTTGATGAGGTGGTGGCGATCTTCCCGTTGATCTCGGCTTCCGCGCATACAGGTACGTAGACTTCCACGTTAGGTATGGGGCTCCACGGGCTGTTGTTCCTTATGCTGGCTTTTAGCAGGCTCATGTGGAAGCCCTGGTAGAACATGTTTGTGTCGGGTAGCACAGCTACATTACCATATTCCTCTCTCAAGTGTCTTATGAAGGCGTGCAGTTTAACCCTCTTGTAGTTGTTTAAATCGATCTCCTGGCTTGCTATATCCTCCACCACTAGGTCGGCTGCACCAGTCAACCTTTGTAGCTGTTTAAGAATTCTCTCCAGGACTTTCACCTCCTCTTCTTGCCGTGTTTTCTTAGACGCAACCTCGAGTATCGCTCTCCAAGAGTTATATAAGAGGCTAGCCGTCTCCTCGTCTGGCCCTCTGAGTGTTTCCACACTCAACAGTCTCTTATTCTCGTTTTCAATACTATCTAGTATGTAGACTTCTATTAGCTCCTCCTCTCTCTCCGGCACCTCTTTTTTCAGTCCATCGAACAGCTCCAGAATCCCCCCACCAGCAAGCGAGTTCATCAGTTTCGACACAGCTATGTAGACTCCTCGCGTCCCCTTCCATTCAATTATCTTCGGGGGCTCTGTCACTACCTCTACACCTTTCCAATCTATTTTATTGGACCCGTAGACGTAGACTTTGTGAAGCCACCTCGGGTTACCTGGGTATGCTGGTATGCCTTGGAGGGGTATGGTTTCTACCACAGTCACGTAAATTGACTTGTCGGCGAGCTGGAGATTTTTCAGAGCGTAGTGAGAGGCTGAAGCGAGCTCGCCAGTGGTCATTGTTAGATCTACAACCACGTGCCTTCTATCCGGCTCGAACATCGCCTCCAAAATGTTTTTTACCAGGAACGAATTCTCGAAAAGATCGTCCCTCAGCAGGGATCGCCCAAGCTTGTAGTCCCCAATGTATTTGAATGAAATCTCTTTCTGGATGTGTTGAAGGCTTTCTTCAACGATATCCGCCACCTCCCATCTAGTTAAGAAAACGAAACCATCTACACCGAGCTCCTCGATCAGCCTTCCCGTCACTGTCGCTGCATTCCAAGGTATGAAGTTGACTGGGACTAGCGCGGGTAAATTCACGTTTTTAACAAATTCGCTAATACCCTTGACTGCACTCTCCAATAGAATCCACCGCTAAGACTCGAAATCAGTTTCCATAAATGGATTAAGCCTCTTAAAAATAGGGGTCTTCATCAAGCTGTTTCCGCGATTGCCTTTAACTCCCCTATAATACTGTCGTCCACGTCAAGTAGCTTAAATGGCTTGTAACTCAGGTCTAACTCCTCCGATATAATCCTCTTGATCGCCTCAATGTAGATTAACGTGAGGCGCTCTTCCATCGTGAGCTCCCCTTTCTTCAACAACTCGCTCTCTTTCTCAACGGCTTCCTCGAGGATCCTCAAATAATACAGGTTCATCTGGTTGAGCAACTCCCTCCATCTCTCCGCGATTACAGCCCTCTTAATTGACAGCAAGCCAGGCACCCGGCTTTAATCCTGTGGAAATTTTATTTAAAAGGCTTGAAGTAGGATTAACGGGATAATATCACGATAATAACACGTCTCACATTATAAAGGGCTGGTTAAGCCTATGGATTAGGGGGTGTGTTTATTGAGGCAGCTAACGATCTCGGTGACGCTGTCCCCTTCACCGGAGGCAGGTAGGGTAATGAGCATTATTCTAGCTTTGGTCGGGGCGCTGACCTCACGGGGTTACGATGTAAACATTGTGTACTCCTTCACAAGGGAGAGGGATTTAGTGATGGTTAATGGTGTGGCTTTAAATCCCCGAGACGTGGAGGATAGGGTAGTTGATGTTATAACAAACTATATTATCACAGAGGTAGCGTATACTACATGGTGGAAGGGGCTAAAGGGGGCTTCATGAGAAAGTTTACCGTATGGTTTGTCACCATTCTAATAGTCATCATAATTTCAGCAAGCCTCGCGGAGACCTCCACCGGCGACCCCCTTCAACTACTCACATGCGGTATAAATAGTTTTGGAGACAGCTACGTTGCCTACCTCGACATGAAAATAAATTACTTCGGAGACTACGGTGTTCTAGCAGCGTTTTTCACGGAGAGAGGTGTGGAGGCTTACGGTATAATACTCTTAAAGTACCCTGGGGAGAAGCCATCTCTATACGCGATGGTGGGCGACCAGAACTATTGGTTCTATTTGTCCAACGTAACAACAGGCGGTCTGAACATTTCAATAGTCGTGGACTTAACCTACAGGGTTGTTAAAATCACTTTTTCCAATACATCCAAGTACTTCGACTTATCGTCCTTCTTTATACCCAGATTGTTCACGGTGATCGCCGGTAATGTGACTGGCAGATACAGTCTTCTACCAAATGTAACTATTGTAAGGTATGGTGTCTACGTATCAAATACCTCTCTTCTTAATGCCCAAGACCCTTCTAGACCTCCGACCTCAAACATAATGGTTGCATGCGGTGAAGTAACACCGATACAAAACCAGACTACAGCCACCACAGAGGTTTGGACAACCACAAGCCGAGTAAACAGGGGGAACATCGTTTTACCCAAATGGATACTGCTAGCAGCCCTGGTCATAGTCGCGCTGGTGGCTGTTTCATTCATGCTCTTCATATCTGGGAAAATTGGTTCACCTTGAATCTTAGAATCTTAATACTTACACAAATAACTTTATGTGCGCAGTTCGCTTTGATTGAGTTTACCAACAGCAGATGCAAATTCTTAGCCAGGCATCGGATCCCCCGGTCCGTGAACACATCACTAAGTCAGGTAGGAGGGCTTAGGTCATCTCCGGAAATAAACAAATTTGGGTAAGGGGATATAAGTCTCGCGGGATAAGTCTAGTTGGGTGCACGTCTCTGGCTTTGAAGATAGGCGTATACCTACCTCAGGAACTTGCTAGAAGGCTGAGTAGAATAAGGAGCGAGAGTGGAGTGAGCCTAAGCAAAATAGTTCAACTAGCTTTATCCTCCTATCTTTCAACAGAGGAGTTTGCCAGAAGCGAAAGCGTCATCGCGGTGATAGGCGTAGTTTACGATCACACGATCGATGACGCCGATATCCGTTTAACAGACGTCCAGCATTCCTACTTGAACAACGTTATCTCAGCCACCCACATACACTTGGATGAAAGAAACTGTCTTCTCGCGATATTCGTCAAGGGGAGGGGGAGCGATGTTGAAAAATTGTTCAACGAGATCATTGCTATTAGAGGGGTTAAAACCGCTAGGTTGATGCCCTTGTCGACACAGAGCTAAGGCTCACTCTCCATCTTTTTCCTCACGAACTCGGTGATCCTCTCAACAGTCTCATCGTGTAGTAGATGCTCTATCCTACAGGCGTCTATCTCAGCTATATCCCTGGGGACACCTATGTAAGTCAGGAACTCTGTTAACACCACGTGTCTATCATAGATTTTCCTTGCCACCTCCAGCCCCTTCTCAGTCAACCTTATTTCCCCGCCTTTCTTGTAGATTATATAACCCTGCTCTGAAAGCCTCCGCAGGAATTCCACTACGCTACTAGGCGAGACGCATAATCTTCGAGCGAGCTCCCTTACCCTGGGCTTCCCCTTCTGGGAGAGAATGTAGATTGCCTCCAAATAGTCTTCGGCCCTGGAAGAGGGGAGGCTACGTGGAGGTCTTTCCACTACCCCCGCCTCTCTTGATTTTTCTCTCAGCTTTCACTAGTACTTTAACCGCATGATCCGGGGGCACGTAGCCGGGTATTACTTCAACTGGTTCAGCGCCATAATTATCGTAGTCCTCGATCCTATTGATGGTGACATAGGGCACCGCTTGAATCCCGTAAGCATCCGCCTCTATGGGGAGCTCGATCGCTTCAATGGTCTCCATCATTATATTCTTGTTTAAGAGAGCCATCTGGTTAAAGTAGTCAACGACGATCGGGCAATACGGGCACTCAGGTGTCACGAACACTTTCACGTGGAGCGGTGTTTCAATACTCTCAACAACCTCCTTGACTTTACTGGATAGCTTCACCTCGCTAAGTGAGATGTACTGGTGGACGTAGATGAATGGCGCGAACTCCTCTCCGCTCGGTAACCCGTAGTATCTTATATTAAGCCCGCTTGACCCATATATGAATGCTGGCACGTACCTTGGCCTTAAAGCACCAGCCTTTCCCCTCTCCACTATATCGAAGCTGAGTTGCCCGTTGCTTATTTTAGCAAGCTCCATGGCCAACATCTTCGCTTCACCGCAAGTATGACACCCCTCGCCGGCAACGTGGAGGTGGTAGTGGGTGTGATGGTGGTGCTCATCTTCTTCCTCGTCTCTCGGGTCATCCAGCGTGTCCACCACTAGATAGTCTTTGACAGGTTTTTTGAAGGACTGGAATATCCCTTGGAGAGCTTTAACTGTCTCCTCGTCGAAGAGTTGACTAGACATAAGCATCACCGTTAAGCCTACCTAACAATTAGAGTGAAAGCTCTTTATATATTTAGGTGTGCCTACTAATAGGGTCTCTATAGTGGATGAAGATTTGAGCAGGGAGAAGACTCTAACCGTAAAAATACTAGAATTTGTGAGAGACAACCCTAGCGTGTCAGTGAAAGAGGTTGCGGAGTTCTTCAATATCCCGCAGGATCTAGCGAGAGTTATATTGCAGAAACTGAGGAACAAGGGCTTTGTTAGGAAGGAGGGGAAGGGTTTCTTCATCACGGAGAAAGGTGAGTGGTTGCTAGGTAGAGGAGAGACCTCAAGACAGGAACCCGGAGAGAAAGAGATTTCGGAGACTTCCCAGCCTCAACCCGGCTTAAGTGGAGAACCCAGCACAGGGGGGAGGAGCGTTGAAGAGAGGTTGCGGGATGTGGAGGCAAGGGTTAAGTTGATTGAGGATAAGCTTAGAAGAATCGAGGAGGCCCTATCTAAAATATCGGGGTTTGATAGGCGGTCAGCTGGCGAGAAAGCTGGGAGTAAGCTAGAGCTTGAGGGCGGAAAAACCATCAGTAAGCCACCAAAACCCGTAATGAGCCTCCAGGAGGCCGCCAACCAGTTCCCGGCTTTACTGGAGCAATGGAAGATAGAGGGTGTTGTCGTCCAGGTTGGAAGCTTACTCGTGGAGAGAAACTTCCTAGTTGATTTCATAAAGAAGTTCCCTATTCCAGTAGACAAAGTCGAAGAGCTCCAACCAATGGAGAAAGCGGTGTTCAACGAGTTGAGAAGAGAGGCTTTAATAATACTCCACGGGGGTAGAGAGTATAAGATCGTTAGGAATATCGTCTAACTTTACTCGCCTACTCCTTCTTATCAAGGACTCTCTTCACATGTTCTCGCAAGCCGGGGCTTAAATCTTTCAGCCCCTCACTCACAACATCCTTTTTTCCCGGTTTCTTCGGCTTGTAAACGCTCATATTCACCCTTGAACTTAAGTCTCGATATACCCCTTTATCAACTTGAGTACATTTGCTTTAATCTGCCTGAGAGTCGCAGGGTCTGATCGAATAATTGGGTCTTCGCTCAACTCAACTATATCAGCGTAGCAACCTGGTAGAAGACATCCGAGTCTTGGATCCCCGAGGGCGACAGCAGAGTCTACTGTGTAGTGTCCCAGCGCTTCAAGAACCGTAACGCTATTCCTGATTGTCGACGTGGAGTAGTCTATTCCATCTAGAGAACCCCTTGTCAAGGCAGCGTAGATTGTTTCAAACGGGTTGACCGGCTCCACCGGTGCGTCGGTTGAGTAAGCTGTTATGGAAGCCTCCGCTAGGTCTCTAAGCCTATAGACCCAACTAGCCCTCTCCCACCCTAATCTCCGGGTGATCCAGCTGTCTGATATTATGAAGTGTGGCTGGAGGACGAGAATAGGCTTAAACGTCTTGAGCTCTGTCAACTGATCGTCCCTGACTAGTGAGACATGTTCAAGCCTTATTAAAGTGTTTCCAGCTTTCCTCAGAGCCTTTATTACCATGTCGAGCGCTCCATCACCTATGACGTGGACAGCGATTTGAATACCTCTTCTCGACGCCTCCTCTAATACGCTTTCAAGCTCCCCCACGTTATAGTTTAAGAAACCCCTTCTACCGGGCGCGTCGTTGTATTCGCTTGAGAGGAAGGCTGTCCTCGGTCCAAGCGCGCCATCGAGTATAATTTTCAACCCATTCACCCTGAATCTCCTGCCAGGCCTCGACCAGGTCTCCTCAACAAGCTTCTCCACGCGGCTCATGTCTAGACCTTTCTCATACATGACATAGCTGTAGACCCTAACGGGCAGTTTACCCTCCGAGTCGAGTTGAAGGAGTACGTCAATCTCCCTCTGAGACAAGCCCGCTGCCCCCACGGCGGTAACACCATAGGCCTCGAATCCCCTCAACCCTAGGAGTAGGGCCTCCGATGTCTCCGTCTCCGACATAGAAGACCTTATATGGGATAGAAGCCTCCATAAATCATCCTCGTAGATCCACCCCTTCTCTAGATCGCCGTATCCAATGCTACCAAGGATGCTGAGAGCTAATTCCAAGCCTCTCTTATTTAGGGTAGCCATGTGGCCTGAGACATGCTGTATTAGAACAGGCTTGTCATCAATGAAGGCATCTATCTCCCAGGAATAAGGCATCCTCCCCTCCTCGAGTTTCGAAGGATCTACTCTCGGCGCTATGACCCAGCCCGCTATACTCCTGCTTTCACCCGCCACTCTCTCCAGCAGGCTTCTAAGACTCCCAGTTGCAATGCTCCCCCCAAGCAGCATGTTATAGCCGAGGGAGTCAGGGTGTGCGTGGGCATCCACGAAACCTGGGGCCAGGACGTTACCCGATTCCACGACCTCATAGTCCTCGCCTACCAGAGACTTTTTTAAACTCTCGTAGTCGCCTGTCGCAACAACAACCCCGTTGGAAACCAGGAGAGCCTCGCCGGTCACAAGTGGCTTATAGCAGTTGATCACTCTCCTCTTGCTTCTCACAAGGATGTAGGGCAATTATTTGACACCAGGGATAGGTATGCGGTTTACGGGAAAAAGTTTAGACGAGGAAGTTGTAGACTCCTCTACCCTTATAGTTGTATATTACGGTCTTAGTCGCCATAACGTACTCGACACTATACCCAATGCCCTCTCTCCCTATCCCGCTGCTCTTCCTACCGCCAAACGGGTAGTAGCCTATACCATGCCTAGGCATATCGTTGATGTATACTGCCCCTACTTCAAGGTATCTTATAGCTCTCCTTATTCTCTCTAGGTCTCTCCCGAAGACCGCGGCGTCGAGACCGTAGTCCCTCCCGTTTGCGAGCCTGATAGCCTCATCCAAATCCCTGAAGCTTGTGATCAATGCTACAGGAGCAAAGACCTCCTCCCTGTAAAGTTTTGATTCAATCATTTTCTCGTGTGAGCTGAATTCTATGAGGGTGGGTTCAACGTAGTTGCCGCCTAGTCGTCTGCCACCATACAGTAGGATCCCCCCTCTCTCCAAAGCATCCTTTATAGCGTCCATCATGCTCTCAACTGCCTCACCACTTATTAGAGGCCCCATGACCGTGGCTGGGTCGCGTGGGTCGCCTACAACAACCTTCTTTAACTCCTCCACTAATCCCTTCTTGAATTCCTCGTAGACCTTCTCCTCAACTAATATCAGCTTTATAGCATCGCATCTCTGGCCGGCGTAGCTGTAGATCCCTGCCGCGACAGCCTTCGTAGCCTGGCTGATGTCCGCATCTGATAGGATTATGGCTGGGTCTCCGCCGCCTAACTCCATTATATACTGTTTCACCCCACCGGTGGCGAGTACGTGTCTCCCTGTGGAAGAGCTACCTGTAAGGCTTACAACCGAGATCCGTTTATCGGCTACAAGCGGGTCTGTCTCTCTCCCGGGTAGCGTTAGCACTGCGAACGAGTCTTTCGGGAACCCTGCTTCCTCTACAATCTTCGCGAACAATAACACTGGCAACGGGTCTGCGCTAGGCGGCTTGATTACCACGGCGTTACCGCTTATCGCACTGTATACGAATTTAGTGACCGAGTCGAACAACGGGTAGTTGAATGGTATTATCGCGAGGACAACGCCATAAGGCTCCTTCCTTACCACGGCCTCTGTTTCAAGTGTGGATTGATCCCAGTCTCCCGCAATATACTCACCAGGGACTTTCCTTGCGTCTAGGGGGGAATCCCTGAGCCTGCTAATACTCGCGTTCAACTCGCCTCTAGCCTGCGCGTAGGTCTTACCTGTGTTGAGGACAAGAATTCGAATGAAATCTTCAGCATATTTCTCCATCAAATTCGCTATGTTAAGCATGTACAAAACCCGCTTGAAACCAGGTGTATTCCTAATACTCCACCTCCCTTTCTCGTAAATCTTCGCGATAACACCTTCCACATCCCTATAGGTTAACTTGGGGATGTATCCTATCACAGAGTTGTCTATGGGGGAGTAGACGGGGGTCCAATCTCTTCCTGAAAGCCACTCTCCCCCGGCATAGGTCTTGTAGTAGACCTTGCCATCAATAACCTCGTATATGTCCTTGAAGATGCCTGTGGGGGCGTATTCTACCATAATTAACCCCTGGGGTATTTTATCAATCTTTTAAATAAAAACTTTATGATGCATTGAGAGAGGAGTAGAATATTAAAATAATTGTTTAAAGACTAAAAGGCTATATTATAATGCCTGCTGGCTGCCTCGAAGAATTCTCTCTCGGTGGGGTTTATCAAGGGGGCGTCTCCAGCTGTTTTCTTGACCACCTCGGGGTCCTTCAACCCGTGGCCTGTAACCAACACTACAACAGTCTCATCTTTTTCCACCATCTTGTTCTCCAGAGCTTTTATCAGGCCGGCTAAGCCTGCTGCCCCGCTTGGCTCGGCGAAAACCCCCTCGAGGCTCGCCAGCAATTTCATAGCTTCAACTATCTCGCCGTCGCTGACTACCACACCGTAGCCGTTAGTCTTGTAGAGTGCTCTCAAACCAGCATCCCCATCCCACGGGAACGTGTCTTCAAGCCCCGTCGCTATGGTTTCAGGCGGCTTCTCCCATGGTTTTATCTTATCGGGGTCGGCTCTTTCAGCCCAGGCCCTGACAAACGGGTGGTTTCCCTCTGGTTGGACAGCGACAATCTTAGGGTAGCCGGAGATCCAGCCCACCATATTCCAGTCCCTGAACCCGTTGAAGACACCTGTGAGAAGGCTGGCGGCCCCTGTTGGCACGAAGACCTGGTCCGGTATTCTCCAACCCAGTTGCTCGACGATCTCCATGGATATTGTCTTAGGCCCCTCGATCTGGTATGGGTTGAAGACGCCGAAGCTTGGGCTAGGGTAGAAACCGTACTTCTCGCTTAGAACCCTCATCATCTTCACCGTCGGATCCTCAGCCTCGGTCCACCTAACTTTGAACACCTTTGCTCCGTAGTACAGGAGTTGGGCTATCTTGCCGAAGCCGGCGAAGTCCGGTACGAAAGCGTATACCTCGATACCGGCCTTAGCCCCGTAGGCGGCTAGGGCTGCGGCGGCGTTTCCGCTACTAGCTATAACTGCCCTCTTGAAGCCGAAGTACTTGGCCATGGAGATAGCGACGCTCATAGCCCTATCCTTGAAGCTACCCGTCGGGTTCCTTGTCTCGTCCTTCAGGTAAAGGTTCTTCAATCCGAGCTTCTCACCCAGCCTACCCGCCTTCAGCAGAGGTGTCCCGCCCTCTCCAAGGCTAACAATATATTCCTCGCTTGGCACAGGCAGGAACTCCTTGTATCTCCACATGTAGAATGGCCTCTTAGACAGCTCCTCTCTAGAAATGCTCCTCGAGATGGCTTCGTAGTCGTAGTAGATGTCCAGGCGGCCGAGATCGTTGTTGCGACACGTAATGGGTTTCTCGTCGAGCACATAGATCCTACCGCACTTACTGCATTTCAAGTGGGTGACGAACAACCTTACCCACCTCGGCTTGATTTAATCCAGTGGAGAATAAAATAAGCTTGGGCACATTAATTGCTGGAACCGTTGTCGGATCCGCAAGGTTCGTGGAGTTTTCACGATGATATAGCCGTGGAGCCAGGAGACCTGTCAGAAAGTCTTTATTTTCCTGGCAAGGTACTCCATGTGGTCTAGCATCCTTTCAACATGCCTTAGGACTAAGACGTTGATCACATCGTTCTTGGTAAACCTATCTTTTTCAGCTAGCTCTTTAAGGGTTGTGAGATATCTTTCATCACTCCTCTCCTCTAGCTCGAGTAGCTTGTTGGCGTCAATTAATTCCAATCTACCGCTCAAAACCTTTCTCGTGAAATCAGATAACTCGTTGAGCATCTCAGATATCATCTTCTCGACGTCGCCCCCCACTTCAACCCTCCCGAAGACTTTCATCACCCTACCTATCTCCCAGCAATACCTTGCTATCCTGTAGTAATCGTACGCCATGTCGAGGATTAATGTATAGTACCATAAGGCATTGCCCACAGGCCTATACCTGGCGATCTCCTCGAAGACTTGCGTGTAGAGCTCCTCTCTCAGAATATTTTGTCTAACGGTAAGATCGTATAGAGTTTGAAACTCTACCTCAGAGATCCTGCCCCGCCTAACGACTTGCAGTATAGTTGATAAAGCCGCTAGAGCCTCTTTTGAAATAGCGTCCATGAGTCTCAAGGCGGGTTTACCCTCATAATCCATGTCGCTCACCAACCCCCACTCAGGAGGCTTTGTGTGATAGGGTTCCTCGTCTTCAACGCAACCTCCCTTACAGGGCCCTCCTCTACAATCCTCCCCTCAAACATTACCGCAATATAATCCCCTATTCTAAGAGCCTGGTTGGGGTTGTGAGTCACCATGATTATAGTCAACTCGTTCTTCAGCTCTCTCAAAGCCTCCTCGATCTTCTTTGAGTTGACGACGTCTATGTTGGCGGTTGGTTCGTCCAGCAAGAGCACCTCAGGTCTCATAGCGAGAGCCCTCGCAATACACAACCTCTGCTTCTGCCCGCCGCTCAGTATATTGGGTCGCTTGTCTAGCCTGTCTTTCACCTCATCCCACAGCATCGCCTTCTCGAGAGCCCACTTCACGATACTTTTAACATCGCTGTCCCCCCTGGCAATGCCGTTTACTTTGGCTGGTAAGGCGACGTTGTCGAATATACTCAAGTGTGGGAAGGGGTTCGGTATCTGGAAAACCATCCCAACCCTCCTTCTAAGTTCAACAGGGTTTAGAGTGAAGATGCTTTCACCGTCTAGCTTTAAGTCACCGCTCCAATCCACCTTACCATATAATTCCGTGAGGCGGTTTATGCTTTTGAGGAAAGTGGTCTTGCCTGAACCACTTGGCCCCACTATCACAGAGATACTGTTTTTTGGGGCGCAGAAGTCTACTCCTCTCAATATCTCTGTATTGTTTATCCTTAGCCTAAACCCGGAAGCCTCGACATGGCATTTCATAGCTCGACACCCCTCACAAGCTTTGAAGCAGTGAATAAAAACAGATAGATTAAGTAGAGAGCGAGGACGGCACCCCACGCGAAGTCGAATTGGACTTGGAAGGGCGAGCTCGCGAGCATGAATATTAGAGTTGTAATAGTTGAAGAGGGTTGGAATAGGCTTGTAGGATACGATGTGAGGGCGTTGCCTATTGTGAATAATACAGGTGCTGTCTCACCCATCACTCTAGCTAGTGTGAGAGTAAGAGCTGAGGCTAGGCCGGACTTGCTTATCCCGAGCACAACTCTAGTCAATAAACCCAGCCTGTCCAACCCTATTGAATAACCAGCCTCCTTATAGGTCAGCGGTATGTTCGAGAACACGTTCTCGAAGTAAGTGAGCTCCATTGGTAAGGCAACGATTAGAAGCGAGATCGAGCCTGCCAGCAGGCTTTGCGTCCTCATCGGTATAACAAGTAGTATGTATACTATTAGGGAAATCGTGATCGTGGGTAAACCGTACAGGCCTTGAAAAGCCGCCCTGACAAATCCCATAAACTTCGAGCCCCTATGCTCTACTAGGAAGAACCCTAGTATTATGGAGACAGGGGTTGAGATTAAGATAGCTAACCCCGATGTTAGGAGCGAGCCCACGAGGCTTGGGCCAACTCCGCCTAGGGGCTTCGATTCAGTCGGTAGTGGCGGTGTCCCTGTCAATAGGTTGAATCCGTTGAGCAAGGCGATCCTCAGACCATTCACTAGAATACTCACATGTATCAGCAAGATAACAGCTAGTGATATTATTGAAAGTGTAGCGACAGTCAATCTTATCGCGAGGACCTTGATAAACCTTAGGCTAACCACCCGCGATCACCTCAAGCCTCTTGTTCAAGTAGAGTCCAGCGAAGTTCAACGCTAACGATATTGCGTAGAGAATTAGAGCTGAAGTGAACAAAACGCTGTCGAGGAGGGGGTATATTGTTGAGTACCCAAAGTTGTTTACTATTAGTGAGGGTATAGTTATCATTGGCGTAAAGATGCAAGACGATATGACAAACTGGTTACCGGCTAGAAGCGATACAATAGTGGTCTCGGTGAGAACCCTGCTTGTCGAGAATAAGATCGCCGATACAATAGCTGTCTTTATCATAGAGATCTTCATGTATGCAACCTCCTCCTTGTACAAGCCTACGCTGTAGAGCGCCTCGACCATGGAGTGAGGAATCATTTTATACGCCTCTCTTATTAAGGCCGTAGTAAAAGGTACTGTAGAGATGGCTAGGATCAAAGCGGCTGTTCCAATATTCTGACCTGTCAGCGGTTTACAGGAGAATAATGGTATGAAGTTTAGAAGGCGGTTTAACGGCTCTTCAACCCAGTACTTAAGCCGGTTGGATAGGAATGCTAACCCTATGTAAGCGAAAATTATTGTAGGCAACCCGGCCGTCAGGTCAACGATCACATCGAGAATCCTCGAGAGAGGTCCGCGGGCGTATTCAACAATGGCAATCACCAGGGGTATGGAGAAAATTAGGACAATAGGTATGGCCAGGGTAGAAACCAATAGAGAGCCCAGTAGAGGTGTCAGCAAGCCATACACACCATTCTCCGGGCTCCACTTATTTGAGAAAAGTTGGATGTTAACAGTGAAAATAGATGTGCTCGATTTAGATATTAGAACATACAGTGTGAGGAGAAGGATGGTTAAAACGAAAAAAATGTTTAATCCGACTAGAACATTATACAGCGTTGACGACTTACTCCCCGGCAAGACGTCAGACACCACTGAAGCTGGATAGTAGTCTGCTGGCCAACTCACTTGGCAGAGGATAGTAACCTTCAAGCATGTTTTCCTGCCCTTTTGTTAAAATGAAGTTAACCCATTTCCGTACAGCATTTTGCTTAGCCGTATCACTGTAATTCGCCCAGTAGAATTGGAATGTAAACGTCGTCAACGGGTAGGAGTCGTTTCCAGGGGCTAAAACTAACTTGAAAGCAGCCTCGCTCCAATCGTCGAAAGGTGACGAAGGCAAATAGCTTACTGCGTTCTCCACCGCTCTGTATATGGTCTGATTAGTGGGTGTGATAAACTCCTTCTGCGCGTTTTCAACCGATGCGTATTGTAAGTTGGAAGATAAAGCATACTGTAGTTCAACATACCCAATAGAGTACGGGTTATTCTTAACAATCGAGGTTAGACCATCACTACCTTTACCACCGATCGAATTAGATGATGTAGTGACGAAAGATGGCATTGACAAGCCAACGTAATTCTGTGGCCACTCACTTGGACAGGACTTCCAGAGATAGGCGGTAAAAATGTTTGTCGTACCACTCTTATCGCTCCTGTAGACTGTGATTATGTTTTTGTCAGGGAGCTTATCTGCGACTGCAGGGTTTAAAGCCCTGATTGCCGGGTCATCCCATTTCGTGACCTCCCCTTTATATATCTTAGCCAGCAAGCAGCCAGTGAAATTCAGGTGGACATCCCTTGGGAGCTCCGGTAGGTTATACACGACAGCCACAGCGGCTACAGCTATAGGTATCTGCGCGACCCTTCCGCTGTAGTTCAGGTATTGGCTGTGAGTGAGCGGCACATCGCTTCCAGCTAAGTCTACAACCCCCGAGAAGAACATGCTTTGCCCGGCTCCACTGCCCACTCCTTGGTAATTGACCACGATCCCTGAATCCCTCTCGAATAAATGCGACCAGTAAACTACCAGCGGCGCTTGAAGTGTTGAGCCAGCGCCATTCAACATTATGGTAGTGCCGGGCTTCGAGGAGGTGGTAGTAGGTGATGTAGTGGTAGTCTTCG
>WYEE01000033.1 GCA_009904025.1 Thermogladius sp.
AGCTGTTGGAGCTCAACTCCTTCTACAAGGATATCTTCATTGTGGGCAGGGTCTGCGGTATATGCAATACCGTGCACACAAACGTGTATGTAAGAGCCCTCGAGCAGATACTCGGGGTTGAGCCATGCAGGCGGGCTAGGTATCTCAGAGTCCTGGCGATGGAGCTTGAAAGAATCCACAGCCACATGTTGATCAACGCCGTCATGGCCGAGGTGATAGGCTTCGACACTCTCTTCATGAACATAATGCTCGACCGTGAGAAGGTGATGAAAGCCAAGGAGATACTCACCGGTGGGCGTGTAATGGCCGACTACATGATGGTTGGAGGGGTGAGGAGGGATTTAAGTGATGAGGATGCGGGGAGGCTCGCAAGAATCGTAAGCGGTGTGAGAGAGAGGTTGGAGTACTACAAGAGGGTCTTCGAGGAGGATGTCACTATATGGAAGAGGCTTGTAGACGTCGGCGTGTTGAAGAGGAGGGATGCTGTATCCCACAGCCTGCTCGGGCCCGTGGCTAGGGGGAGCGGGGTTAGAATTGACGCTAGAGTCAGCGACAGGTATGACGCCTACGATGAATTGGAGCCCGAGGTTGTTGTAAGAGATGAGGGGGATAGCTGGGCTAGAATGATGGTTAGATGGAGTGAGGCTTTGATTTCCGCAGACCTGTCCCTCAGAGTCCTCCAAAGCCTTCCAAGAGACTGCAACCCTGTACCCGATGAAAAGAAGTTGCCGAGGAAGCTCCCGGCTGGGGAAGCCTACACGAGGGTTGAAGCACCTAGGGGAGAGTTAACGTATTTTGTTATGAGCGATGGAGGGGTGAACCCTTATAGAGTAAAGATTAGAACCCCCTCCTTCACGAACATAATAAACTCAGCTTTCCTATACGAAGGCTACACTATAGCAGACCTGCCCGTGATACTCGCGAGCCTAGACCCCTGTATCTCCTGCATGGAGAGGGCTTTAGTGACAGACCTTAAGACCGGCTCGAGGAAGGCTATCCCCTTCACTGAGTTGAGTAGAGGCGAGGAGAAGTGGGGAGGCCGAGGCTACTACCTTCAGTAGCGAAGAACCTGGCCCTTAAACCCGCAACAATACAGTACCCGTACGCGAGAACAGAGGTCGAGGCTTCTTTCAGGGGCAGGCACTACGCTGATCTACAGAAGTGTACTGGTTGCTCTCTATGCGCGATCGAGTGCCCGGCTGACGCTATCGTTATGTACCAGATACCAGCGGGCTTCCAGGCGCCGAAGATAAACCCTAGGAGAATCTTCCCAAGGATAGACTACGGCAGGTGTGTTTTCTGCTACAGGTGTGTGACTGTCTGCCCCTTCAACGCATACGTGACGACAAACTTCTACGAGTTGGCTGGGCCGAGGGAGAATGATAGTGTGGAGCTCAGCTTGAAGACACTGGAAGGTGGGAGAAGTGTTAGTTGAGTTTTACCTCGCATTAATAATACCGGTTTACCTTACAGCCACAGTGCTGTTTTTGATCAGGGCTCTGAGAGGTCCGACAATACCGGACCACGTCCTTGGAGTCGACTTGCTCAGCTACAACCTCGCAGTCCTCTTCATCATATTAGGTGTATTTTTCAGAGAGCCTATCCTAATAATCACCGCTATACCTCTAGCCCTCTGGATCTACGCCCTCGACATCTACGTGGCTAAATACCTTGAGAGAAAGGTGATGGGTGCTTGATCGAGGACATACTAGTCTACGCCGGCCTAGCTCTCATCGGGCTAGGAGCTGTAGCTCAACTAATTTCAGGTATAGGTGTGAACAGGTTCAGGAACTTCTACCTTAGGCTACACGCAGCCACAATAGGCTCCATCTGGGGTTGCGTATACCCGATAACGGGGGCGGGCCTAGTAGCCCTGGGGTACAGAGAGCTGGGGGAGTACTCGACTTTCATGGCTGGTGCTGCTTTCATAACATCATTCCTCATCCTCGTGTTGTCGCCTGCTGGATCCCACGCTCTAGCCAGGGCAGCCCACAAGTCCAGGCTTGTTCTAGTAGAGCCATGCGTACACGACGCCCTGGATGAGTCGATGTGTGCCAGGGGTGGTGGTAGTGGGGCTTGACCTCCTGGTATACGGTTTAGGCGCGTTAGCCTCTCTCCTCTCCGTGATCGCGGTATACCTCGCCTTGGAGGAGAGGGATCTGGTTAAAGCAGTGATCTACAGTGCTGTCCAGAGCGTGTTCTACTCCCTACTGTTCTACTTATTCATGGCTCCAGACATCGTCCTAGTCTACCTGCCTGTAGCAGGTGGAGTCCTCCCCGCACTACTATTAGTCTTGATAAGCAAGACAGAGAGGTTTGAGAGAGAATGAGAACCCTGGTCAAGCTTGTTGTGATAACTAGTGTCGTAATGGGCTTAAGCCTACTCCTAGTGTTAGCTGGCGTATCCTTCTACCCGAGCAACCGGGTTAGATGGCTTGCCCTAGCCTACTTGAACACCACCTACAACCCATACCTCCCGAACTTCACAGTGTGGAGCCCTGAGTCTGTTACGGCGATCGTGTGGGATTACAGGGGTTTAGACACGTTGTACGAGACAACGGTGTTCTTCCTCGCGATAATATCGGGTCTCGCGCTTGGCAGAGGTGTGGAGA
>WYEE01000094.1 GCA_009904025.1 Thermogladius sp.
TTGGCGACGATGAATGTCTACGACAGGGCATTACTCTTCAAACTAGGGTATGCTTTAACCAGGAGATTCGCCGTGATCAACCACTCCTACCTCCAGGATCTCCCCGAATACTACGAAGAGTATAAGAAGGTCGCCTCAGACGTTAAACTAGCTGGGAGACTAATAGAGTCGTCCAGGCAGAGCTTCGAAGGAGAGGTTGGAGTAGACTTTGAGAAAATTAGGGGGGAGCTCGGGAAGTGCAGGAATAACCGCGATTGTATTACACCGCTGGATTTCGCGGAGGAGACCTTTAGGTTGAAGGGAGATAAGTGGAGGGATACTTTATTCCTTATCGATATACCCGGGGGAAGAGTTAGACTAGAGAATGTTACCGTAAACCTTGTGAAGAACATTAATGAGAGTCTTCTCAAGTTCTCAGACTGCGAGGTCTGCCCCGTCCAGGTCACTCCCGGCGTGGTTGCCGACGCGTTAAAATACATCGCATTAGGGGTCTACGTCTTCAAGAATGCCCCGGATAAGCTTCCATGGGCGACCCGCGGGGAAGCTGGGGTTCAGCCAACAGCCTACGTACTGTTTTTGCTGGACTCCGCTTTCTCAACCTACATCATCCCTCAACTAGATATCCTAGCCGACTACGTTAGCCGTGAGAAATTCCATAGCGGGCTTCCAAGATACCCTGTTTCTCGGGGGGAGGAGTCCAAGCCGCTTACCGGGATTTTAGGAGGTATAGAGGAGGGGCTCAGAGAATACGGGTTAATGTACTCGGCCTCACTCGTAGGGAAGATTGGCAAGGGATACCATGTCTTCTAGTTTGAGGCCGTGCCCGGCCGATAAAGAGGCGGGCTTGGATCTTTCAGGAGGATCTGTCTCGCTGTACATTTGCTTAAAAGAAGACAGGAGATATGAAAGAGAAGAGTTGGAGAGAGCCGTTAGCGAGGAGATGAAGAACAAAGGCGTTAACACAGATAATATTGGGGTAAAAGCGGATGAAGTAGTTGAGAGGTTAGCCGTATTCTTATCCGAGCTAAGAAACCTAGTGGTCAAATCGATTACCGAGGTCTATGGGGAACGCGGGTTTACAGACATATCGTTGCCTAAAATAGAGGGAGGGTTCTTGAACCCGGGGGAATTCCCAGGGAACTTCCTCATCTACAAGAGCGGCGGGTCCAATGTCTTACTCCACGTCGAGCCAAAGATTGGTTGGCGCGGATATATTAATATGCTCAGTGATACAAGGCAGTCGATCGACTTGTTCGCTGAAGCGACGGGTATCATAGAGCCTTTAATTGGGAACCTCTACTATCCCTCACTCTCATCACCGGTCTCCTACAGTCTTCTCTTGCTAAGGCTCACAGAGCTCATCCTCTCCTCCACAGCCCCGAAGAAGACGGTTAAATTCGAGGTCTTATCCGAGGGCGTCGCTGGGCGTCTAAAAGTAGCTGAGACTGTAAGACATATCCTCCAGGGAAGCCCCTACAGAGTCTACGAGAGGATTAAAGTCGAGCCATACGACTACCCCTACATGCTTCTAGCAAGGTTCCACTACGAGTTGTCCCTAAGGCTTAGAGAACTCTTGGAAATACTCAGAGACGTGGCGGGGAGTGAAGAGTTCTACCAGTTGATTTCAGAAAAGTTGATGAACATATGGGATCTCCACGTACACTACTTGACGACACCCCCAATACAGCAAGCGTTTGGTATGCTAGCTCGCGAGTATGTGCCTGACGACGAGCTGATCGAAGAAGCGAGGCGGGCCTCGCGCGTTAATCCACACTTCGGCCTGCTAGCTGACCTCTACGAAATGTACCTCTCCGACATGGGGTTGATCCATGAGCACGTGGAGAAGGGTGCTATACTTCCAAGCGCGTCGAGTAAGATATACGAGTTATGGGTTTTAACCCGCATTATGATGTTTCTAAAGGAAAAACATGGTGGTTTACCGAGAGTTGAGGAGTACGAGGACTTATACATAATCCTCAAATCAAAGAAGGTAAGGCTGCTTTACAACAAGCCCAGTCCCGGCTTCTTCACAGATAAACTCAGTGAAAAAGGACTTTTACACAGGCACCATTGGAAGAGACCAGACTTCATACTTGAAACTCGAGGAGATTTTTCTGAACAGTCCGTAGTATACGACGCGAAATACAAGTTCAAGCTGGCGACGGGCGATGTAGTAAGGCTGTTAGCCTACATTGCAGAGTTCGCGATGCCTGTCGAGGAAGATCAGAAGAAGATGCTGGTTGGAGGCTTCTACAAGCTAATGAGGGGTGGTGCCGGTAGCAGTGGAATAAAGTATTATCCAATAGTTAAAAACGATGTGCTACCCATGAAAGTCGCGATCAACGTGTTTGAACTAGACCCCCGCATGCTTGACTCTGAAGTAAACAGCATAGTAGAGCAGTCGCTTCAATTAATGCTTAAAGAGTGAGATGAAACATTCGGGAACCCGCCTTGGACAAAATCGCCCAGCCGGCAACCTACCATCTCGATCCTAGGATAAGGGATTTGCGAAGAATGGTGAAAATGCTTTAGGCGAGCGGCCTCTAGCTGTTTTCAATAGCCTGTCCCCAT
>WYEE01000059.1 GCA_009904025.1 Thermogladius sp.
CCATTCTCGTAAGCTTTCACGACGAGCAGGGTTTTCTTCCTTTGAAGAACATCACTTCCAACTGGTTTCCCTGTTACAGCTGGCTTACCGTATAGCCCTATTATGTCGTCCCTCAGCTGGAATGCTATGCCTGCTGGTATCGCGTATGCTGATAATTCGGCTAACAGCCTCTCATCCCCATCACGAGAGGCTATAGCACCCAGGTGAAGTGGTAGTTCGACGGTATATGACGCTGTCTTCAACTTGTGCACCAGAATCACTTCTGCCTCCCCGACCTTGTTTAAAGGGAGGCTAGATAGGTAGACGTCGAGGAACTGACCGAAGGCCACCTTCATTAACCCTTCCGTATACTTCTGGACTAGACGCCTCGATATGTCAGGCGATGTCGATGCTAATACCCTGACCGCCATTGATTCAAGTAGGTCGCCAGCTGTAATAGCCTGTGAGACACCGTAGTGGAGGCATTCGGTCTCTAAGCCGTCTTTAACGCATTTATCCCTCAGCCAGGCGTAGGCTGTGGGCCCACCTCTCCTAATCTCGTCTCTGTCCATTATATCGTCGTGGATTAGAAGATAGCTTTGAAGCAACTCTATGGAAGCCATTACCTTTCTAGCATCCTCGTTGATTTCGCGAGCCCAAACCTTACTCCAGTAGCCGGCTAGGGCTAGAGCCGCTCTAAACCTCTTTCCACCTCTAAGTGTGAAATCGCGTATAATCCACGTTAAATCCGAGAGCATGTTTGAAATGCTGTAAGCCTCTCCCTCAGCTTCATCGAAAACTTTTTTCAACTCACCCTCCACGATACTCTTCGCTGTTTCAAGCGGGTCGGCAACCAATTCAGGCACCGGTTGTTTTTAATCCGGGTTCAAGCATAAAAAACCGTGGGGATATTTGATGACATATCTTCAAGTAGCGCTCGACTACACGAGTCTGACAAAAGCGCTTGAGACAGCTTTATCCATAGTGAGAGCGGTGAGAGATGAGAGGGTATGGATTGAAGCGGGCACCCCTCTGATTAAAAGCTGGGGTTACATATCCCTCAGGCTTCTAAAAGAGGCTACAAACATGTTTGTAGTAGCAGATACGAAAACTATTGACGCCGCAGAACTAGAGATAGGTGAGGCCTATAAAAACAACGCAGACGCCGCTACAGTCCTCGGCTTGTCTGATGAGTCAACCATCAAGACAAGCATTGGGTTAGCGAGAAGCCATGGGAGAAAGCTAATCGTAGACCTGATAGGCGTGGCCAACACCTACGAGAGGGCGGTTCAAGCTTTCGAGATGGGGGCAGACTACGTGTTATTTCACATAGGTGTGGACGTCCAGAGAGCGAGAGGTTTAACAGCTGTCGAATTATTAAGAGAAGCGTACAAGTTCAAAAAGGATACCGGTGGTAGGTACTGTATAGCGGGAGGTATTAAACTGCAAGACGTTGAGAAGATCCTTGAAGCTGAGCCAGATGTGATCGTTGTTGGTGCGGCTATAACCAGGGCAAGCGATCCCGCGAAGGTGGTTTCAGATTTCCTGGAGAAGCTGAAATAAATGTTATCTTCAAAAGGAGGGTTTCTTCACAATTCTATCTATAGCCAAATTTTCGTTTATCTCCATGTACCGCTTCCTATGTTCTCTTATCCTCTCTACCAGTTTCTCAATCGCAATCCTTTTGCACTCCCCGCAAAGTATCCTGCCTTTCACACATTCCTCTCTTAACTCGTTCAACTCCTTATCGTTTAGGAGGAAGTAGGTGTACAACTCGAACACCATGCACTTCCACGGTTCGCCGCCGAGTTTTCTCTGCTCCTCCGCTGTAGCCCTACCACCTGTCAGAGCCATCGCAATCTTCTTTCTAATAGCTTCCTCGCTTTCATCCAGGAATATCGCGAAATCCGGCCTACTCTTACTCATCTTATTGCCGTCTAACCCCCTGAGAAGCTTATGGTAGGTTGAGGAGGGTCTCGTTAGGCCGAGCTCGCCCTCAAACCTGTCTGCAACATCCCGGGCTAGCCTTAAATGAGGATCCTGATCCACGCCAACGGGGACGAGGACGTGCTTGAATCCACCGAACTCTTCGAGCTCTGGGTGCAATATGTCTGCTACTTGCGTGAGAGCTGAAACAACTTTAGCCGGTGATAAATCCCCGTAGATAGCCTCCATCTCCGCCATGGTTATTTTCCTCGAAAACATTTGTATAAGTCTATAGTAGGCCTCGCTCATTGCTGTCTGGAAGTAGAACTCGGCTTTCTCAGGGTTTAAACCCCAAGCCAAAGCATGCTTTATGAACTCGAGCCCGAACCTTATCGTTAAATCTCTGTCTTCGCGTCTAACAGCATACGCTTCAGCGTCGGCTATGACAATTTTAACGTATGCCCCTATACTTTGAAAATACTTCAACTCCTCGAAAACCATCGCAGTACCAAGGTGGGGTGTGCCAGACGGCATGAAACCCGTTAACACTATCACCTTCTCCCCCTTACCCAGCGCTTCAAGCCACTTATCGAAGTCTCTGTGCCCGAAGATTATTCTTCTAGTGAAAAAGTGGTGTTTAAGCAATTCCCGACG
>WYEE01000034.1 GCA_009904025.1 Thermogladius sp.
GAGAGGTTCGGCCTGGAGGCTGTGGCCATATTCCACAGGGTGGGTGAGGTTAAGCCTGGCGAGGCAACTGTCGTGATCGCGGTTGCGGGTAGAGGGCGTGAGGAGGTCAACAAGGCCACTAGGGCGATGATAGACAGGGTGAAGAAGGAGGCGCCTATATTCAAGCTCGAGGTTAGAGAAGACGGGGAGTACTGGGTTCTAGGTGATGAGACTAGGGTTAAGAGGTCTCGCTCTTAACCTTGCTCACCACCCTGATGCTCTCTATCCTCGTGTACGGGTACTGACCCCCCTCGTCCTTCTCGTATTTCTTAACCATGTCCCATATGTTGAGTAAGCCGGCTGCAACGCCCGTTAAAGCCTCCATCTCCACGCCTGTCTGGGCAATAGTCTTAACCCTCACTGTGATCTTAACCGTGTCCTCGGTGGGCGTGTCGAACCCGACGTCCACGTGGGTTACGGGTATGGGGTGGGTTAGGGGTAGTAGCTCGCTAGTCTTCTTAACGGCTAGGACAACCGCGACTCTTGTGACATCGAATACATCCCCCTTCTCAACCCTGCCCTCCTTGATCAACCTCACTGTCTCGGGTCTAAGCCTTATCACCCCCTCGGCCACAGCCTCCCTGTAAACCAGCTTCTTCCCAGTTACATCCACCATGCTCAACGGATACCACCTTTATTGAATTTGAAGAAGGGCTCTCTTAAGCTGTTGGCTTTCTTGAAGGCCTCGACAAGCCCGTTGAAATCCCTCGCAATTATGAAGGGCCTGGCGTCAACCAAGTTGTCATTCCTGAACAGACAAGTCTTGATCTTTCCGTCTGGTGTAAACCTTATCCTAGTGCACTTAGCGCACAGCTCGGGGTTGCAGAAGCCTTTTATCACCGTGACCCTCACACCGTTGTCCAGGTGGTATACCGGGCGGCTCTGGAACTCCCTTACCTCAACTCTCACAGCCCTTTTAGCCAGGTAGTCTTCGACCAGCCTCGCCTCCACGTGTAGTTTAGAATAGAGGTCGGGTTCCACGCCGAGGGGTATGAGCTCAATCAAGTTGACCTCCAAGCCCTTTGACGCCGCGAAATCTATTATCCCGGGAACCTCCTCTTTGTTCCATGAGAGGAGGACGAAGTCTATTTTAAGCCTAAGCCCGTACTCCAGGGCTGCTTCAACCCCTGATAAAACCCTCCTCAACTCACCCCCCGTGATGGCCTTGAAGACATCCTCCCTCAACGAGTGTAGGCTCACGTTGATGTGGTCCACCCCCACCTCGCTGAACCCTTTAGCATACCTGTCCAGCAGGCTCCCGTTCGTGGTTATAGATGTCTTCAAGCCGGCCTCGTTGATCTCCCTCACTACCTCCACTATATCGCTCCTCACCAGGGGCTCCCCGCCGGTCAGCTTGGCGTCGACTATGTCCAGGCTCCTAGCGACCCTAGCCACGAAACCCCAGTCCCCGGGGGTCAACTCCCCAGCTGAATTGTAGTTCAGCAAGCCCTCCCTGTGGCAGAAGACGCACTTGTGGTTGCATTTCTCCGTCACGCTGATCCTGAGGCTTGTGAGAGGCCTGTTAAACCTGTCTATAAGCATTAGAACCACTGTTTCTGTTTAGCCGAATACAGCTATCTCCTTTATAAGCTCGCCCCTAGTAAACCTGTCTGGCCTCAGCCTCTCGAACTCCGGTAGCCCCGGCTTACCTCCGCTTATGTACTCTGCTAGAGCCTCCGCGACAGCTGGGGCCATCATGAAGCCGTGGCCACTGAACCCAGCCGCCACGTAGAGGCCCTCGAACCCTTCGACAGGCCCTAATACAGGGTGGTGGTCCGGCGTCATATCGTAGTAGCCTGTCCAGTACCTCAACACGTAGACCTCGCCCAGCCACGGGAGGAGCCTCGTCCAAACCCCTGCTGCCTTCCTCAGGAATTCCAGCTTATGCGCTGGTTTAACATCGTACTCCTCGGGTACATCCGCCCCAATGTAGAAGTTGCCGTTGAACAACTGGACTATGTAGGATGAGGTAGCCCAGTCTATAACCAGTGGCTTGAAGACGGGTTTAAAGGCCTCTGTGACGAGGGCGTGCTTAGGGAGGTTCCTTATAGGGAGGTCAACCCCAATAGTTTCAAGCAACCTCCTGCTCCCCTCACCAGCGGCCACCAAGACCCTCTCAGCCTCGAGCTCGCCCCTACTTGTCTCCACCACGAAGCCACCGCCATCCCTCTTTATCCTCCTCGCCTCCACACCCCACTCGACTCTGACACCCCTTGACAAGAGGTGTCTGAGGGTGTTGACGACGCTATCGAAGCAACTGGCCTTCCCGGCGAGGGGGTCGTAGACAGCTGCTTTCACAAGGGACACGTTGAGGCCTGGCACCAGCGCCCCAGCCTCCTCCGGGCTAAGCATCCTGGTTGGCACGCCCAGGCTATTCTGGAATTTCACGACTTCTCTGAAGTAGTCTACATCGCTCTCCCTAGTGAGGAGCCACAGGTAGCCGTCCCTAGAGTACTTTATCCCCAGCTCAGCCGAGACCTTGGGCCAGAGCTCTA
>WYEE01000102.1 GCA_009904025.1 Thermogladius sp.
TCCAGGTAGTCGTCTACGCTGGGTGTATTTATGACGCAGGGGGTGTAGTCGCACTTCACCGTGGGGCCGTTGAGGATATCGAACTCGGCTGTGACCCCCGGTTCTCCCAGCTCGACGAATATTTTATCCGAGATAGTGTGGTATAGGGCGTCCCCTGGTATAACCTCGGCTCTATCCCCTCTCATCCACCCCAGCTTGATCTGGGAGAACCTGTAGCGGCAGTAGAATAGTAGCCTGAGCTTGTGGAACCCCCTCCTAAGCTGCAACTCCTCACTCACGTAAAGAGTTGGGGGCTGATCCCTCCAAGCATCCAGGACAAGCCTCCCGTCCACGTAGAGCCTGCTCCCGTCGTCTGTCACAACGTAGAACCTATAGAGGCCCGCCTCCTCGACTTTCAGGAAACCCTTGTAGTCCACCATGAAATACTCGGGGGGAACACCTCTAGCAGGGGAATCCCACCAAGTGAAGTCGACTCTCCCGTGGACAGTGTAGACAATAGGCTCCAGCCCGGCAGTATCGTCGGGAGGCCTCTCACCAGACCACGTGTAGAAGAATGCCTTCAGCCCAGGCATCAAGCCTGTCCTACGCTTCCTCACCAGGCTCATTTAAACCCACGTTTAAAACATGTTTTACGTAATTAACTAGAGCAAGTAGAGTAATAAGCGTTAGGTGCTAGGATTGGTTGTAGTAAGCCCGGAGCTAGTTAAGTTGATTACAAGCGGGAGCAGGTTGCTCGAGGAGGCATACCACACTATTCTAAACGACGAGGAGGTGCAAGTCCTGTGGGAGATGGCTAATGTGATGGCCGTGAAAAGGCTGAGGTACAACGACCACGGGCCAGTCCACGCGCAGATAGCGGCGGGGTCAGCCCTCTACCTCTACCAGCTCTTAAGGAAGAGGGGGGTTGAGTCGACGTTGCTGAGGGACGGTATAGTCGACTCGGATGAGGAGGCAGCCCTCGTGCCACTGATAGGGGGCCTCCTCCACGACATCGGCAACTCGGTTCACAGGGATCAGCACGAGAGGGTCGGGGCCTTACTGGTCGCACCCGTTGTATCCAGGATCCTGGAGAAGCTTATCGAGGACACCCGTAAGAGGGTTAGGTTGAGGCAGGAGATCCTCCACAGCATCTACTGCACGGCCTACGACGCCGAGTGTCTTTCCATGGAGGCAGGCTGCGTTAAAGTAGGTGACGGCCTGGATATGGCTGAGGGTAGGGCCAGGGTACCCTACTCACTGGGCAATGTTAACATCCACAGCCTATCAGCCCTAAGCATAAAGAGCGTTGAGGTCCTGGAAGGGGAGAGCAACCCTGTCAAGATACTCGTGTACATGGATGAGACAGCGGGCGTGTTCCAGGTGGACGAGGTGTTGATGCCGAAGCTCAAGACGACGCCTCTGAGAAGGTATGTAGAAGTATACGCGATCTCAGGGGATAAAGTCCTCAAAACATACTCGCCTTCATAAGAATAAAGGTTTATAAACTTTGAGCCCATCATAATAAGCCCGGTGTCTAAGGGATGTCATTTAACACAACTACCTAAACCCTTCTGGTCTAAATTCAAGAGAACCCTCTTCTTGAGGGAACACGGTCGCGGCGAAATCCTCGCGTGGGTCGCCGGGAAGAAGGATGGTTTGATTGTGTTAAGAGACCCCTCGGGTCTAAGGGAGGTTAGAGTTGAGGGGAGAGATGCGGATAAGCTGACATCACTCCCTCTTGAGACCCTTGTGTGGATTAAAGGCGTGTTGAAGGAGAGTAGTCTAATAGTAGAGGAGATCACCGTAATAAACAAGCCTATAGTTGAGAGAGGGGTAAACTACATCGCTGAGAGGCCGAGCCCTAGGGAGTTTGCCGAGTCGTACTATTGGTACGTGAGGAGGGAGGAGTTCTGGAAGACAGCGTTCCTTCGAAGCAGGCTCCTGAAGTATGCGAGGGAGCTTCTAGAAGAGAGGGGTTTCATTGAAATAGAGGCGCCGATGGTCGGGGTCGCCAGCGACCCCGGTTTAAGAGGGGCTAGGAAGCTTTGGACGCAGGCCTACGGGTACAAACTCGAGTTAACTAGCAGTGTTATAATGTACAAGCAGTTGATGGCGAGCGTCTTCGAGAAAATATTCTACACTGCTAGGAACGTGAGGGAGGAGCCGTTGGAGAACTCGGGTAGTGGGAGACACCTCTTCGAGTTCACTCAGCTGGACTTGGAGTGGGGTCTCTCAAGCATGGAGGATGTTATGAGGCTGGCCGAGGATCTAATATACTACAGCCACAAGAGGATCCTCGAGGACTCGCCGGACATACTGCCCGAGAAGAACAGGGATCCAAACTTATTCAAGCCACCTTACCCTATGCTCACGTACAGCGATGCGGTCAAAAAAGCCAGGGAGCTAGGCTTCAACGAGGAGTGGGGTAGAGAGCTGAGCGTGGAAGCCGAGACAGCTCTATCAAAGGGATTCGAGAAGCCCTTCTGGCTAGCCTTCTTTCCCCAGGCGAGCAGGGGATTCTACTACTACCCGCTTGAAGGCGATGAGAAGCTCAACATGGACTTCAACCTCATTCTACCATGGGGTTTCGGCGAGGTCTTAGACGGGGGGTGCAGGGAGTACAGGTATGAGAGGCTCGTGGAGAGGATCAAGAAACAAGGCGAGGATATTGGGAAGTACAGGTGGTTCCTTGACCTAGCTTTAAACGGCGGTATAGCGCCCTCCTGCGGCTGGGGCCTGGGCTTGGAGCGTTTCATAAGGTTCCTGCTCGGCCTAGACCACATAGTCTACGCTACACTCCACCCCAGGCTCCCAGGTGTTCTACCCCCTTGACTAACTCGAGTATGGTCTTAGCCGCCTTCAGGGCCCCATTCCCCAGGTAACTCGGTTTTCTCCCATACGCTGCTTCAACAGCCTCATCAAGGAGCTCCGGCTTCTCTGGGTCCGGGGTGAGGAATACAGCGTTGAGCCTCCTCGCCACAAACTCCGCGTCTCTTAAGCCGCCCGCGAGCGTTATATCGGGGTTGTAGGCGAGTACAACAGGCTTACCGTAGGCTTGGCTTGCTTGAATAGCCGCCACACCCTGATGTGTCACGACAACATCGGCTCCCGCAATCCACTTGTCTATATCGGGGTCGTAGTCGAAGACTACGTTACCGGGGAGCATACTCCTCAGGTAGCCGGCCCATAATCTACCAGCTTGTACGACGAGTCTACGGCCCTTCAAACCCCCTCTAATTAGAGTTTTGAGCAGGAGCCTATGCCCCATTGTCCCAGTCATCACAAGCACGTAACCCTTGCCCTCGGGCTTATAGACGGGTCTCTCGTATATTGGCCCCGCGTACAATCCCCTGGATTTGTAGAGTTTCTCTTGCTCACGCCACTGCAGAAATACGAACCCGCCGAGCCTGTGAACGAGGCTAACCGACCTACTTTTCCCGTAGATCCTATAAGGGTCTTCAACGCAGAAGACAGGTGTCCTCTCAGCCAGCAAGCCTATTAAGGAGGGTGGGAGACTATGGTTCGAGCCCGTGCAAACCACTGCACTAGTCTTCTTGACCACGGCTAGAGCCTCAACCATCGACGCCGGCGCCCTCGCTATTATCTTGTACAACCTTTCCTGCGGGTTCAGGGGCTTCAACGTGAAAGCAATGGTCAAATTACGGCCCTTGAGTCTTCCAGTTATGCGTTTAACAGAGAAGAAGTCTCCTCGGGGGACGAGGATGTTTAATCGAATTCCCGGCTCAAGCTCCAGCAACCTCTCCCCTAAGGCTACCGCGAAACTAGTGTGCCCTCCACCGCTGGCGACAAGCGTGATTTCCAAGAACACACCTCAAGCAATATCTACCAAATATAAAAGTATAATTCCTTAGATTGGAGATAAGGAGGTTTATGTGGTTTAGATGTTTGACCCACTCGAAGTTAGAAGAGATTTCCCTATCCTCGAGAGGAAGATCAGGGGCAGGAGATTAGTCTACTTCGACAACGCGGCTACAACCCAGAAGCCCAGACAGGTGATCGAAGCAATAGTGGAATTCTACAGCAAGCACAACGCTAACGTCCACAGGGGTCTGCACACTCTTAGCCAGGAGGCGAGCGAGATGTATGAGAAGGCTCACGAGACCCTAGCCAAATTTATAAACGCCTACTCCTGGGATGAGATCGTGTTCTGCAACAACACAACCGATGCCATGAACCTGCTTGCTTATACGTGGGGCCTCCAAAACCTGGGGGAGGGGGATGAGGTTGTAACAACTATTATGGACCACCACAGCACTATGCTGCCCTGGCGGAAGATAGCGGCTTTGAAGAAGGCTGTCGTCAAGTATGTTGATGTAACAGGCGACGGCTACCTCGACTACGATAGCCTAAGCCAGGTGATCACTAGGAGGACGAAGGTAGTGGTGTTCACGATGGCTAGCAACGTGCTGGGGACGATTAACAACGTGAAGGAGATAGTGAGGAGGGCTAGAGAAGTCGACGCCATAGTCATAGGGGACGCAGCGCAGTTCACCCCCCACGTCCCAACCAACGTCAGGGAGCTTGGATTAGACTTCCTTGCTTTCAGCGGCCATAAGATGCTGGGGCCGACTGGTAGTGGGGTTTTATGGGGTAGGAGAGATCTACTCGACGAGCTTGGGACGTTTAAAGTAGGCGGTGACACGATTAAAGACGTGACGCTAGACGATGTTGTGTGGCTCGAGTTACCCTGGAGGTTTGAAGCGGGTACCCCTAACATCGAGGCCGGGATAGGTTTAGCGGCGGCAGCGGAATACCTGATGAGACTCGGCATGGAGAACGTGAGGGAGCACGAGAAGACCCTTGTCGAGTACTTCCTCAAACGTATATCAGAGGAGTTCCCAGACGAAATTACCGTCTACGGACCCAGGAGAGCGGATGATAAAACTGGTGTGGTCTCATTTAACGTTAAAGGACTACACCACCACACAGTTGGCTCGGCCCTAGATTTCTTCGGTATAGCTGTTAGAACAGGGTTACACTGCGCGCACCCACTACACTACAAGCTTAAGATGACTTACCTGGATCCGCCGCCCGAGAAGATACCCTCCAGCCCTGATGAAAGGCTTAAGACCTTTGGGAGTGTTAGAGCCAGCTTCTACATTTATAACACACGTGAGGAGATAGACTACTTCATCGACGTCATGGAGAAGATCATAGAGTTGAAGGAGGCTTTAAAGAAGAGCCCTGCTGAAGCTGTTTGCACAGGTGGATAGAAGATTTCAATGCATGTAGTGGAGGAAAAAATTATTTAGAGGATGTGAATGTTGCCCCTTTACTTAGCCGGGCCTAGAATCCTAGCGAACTTCTTGCCACTGTAGGGGCTGACTGCGAACGCTATCTTTATCTTACCCCTCTTAGTCTCCCTCACAACAACCTCGTACTGGTCTGTCTCATAGTACTTCTTGGCCTTTAGGTCGAAGAACTTTAGCTTCTCAGGCATGATCCAACCCTCTTACACTTTTATTTCAATTAATAATTCTAGAATGAGGGGATATATAAATTTATTGCTTCCAAAATAAACAGTATTTGAGACACATAAAGTAACACCCATAACATTAAATATTAAATTATTAATCAGAATCATCATTAGTTGGGATCGAGTTAAAATTGAAATCTCGGTATACTTCAAGCATTTAAACATTATCACGCAACGCAGTAAAGTGTCTAAAATTTTCAACAATGAATAGGTTTAACATAAGGAAAAGCTGGTTAAAAAACGGGCCACTTTAAATCCGGCTCCAAGCATACTCCCGCTCTCTGGTAGAGGTTGTGGGCCGCCTCCTCGGCTCTACTAAGCACCTCCTCCTCATCGAATGTCAGTATCCTCCTATCAAAGACTACTAGCCTCCCGTCTATGATAACATGCCTGACATCGCTGCCCATAGCAGAGTAGACTAAGTGTGATACAGGGTTGTTTGACGGCTTCAAGTGGGGTTGATTGAAGTCAACGACAACTATATCAGCTTTCTTCCCAACCTCTATGCTACCTGTTATATTGTCCACCATTAGCGCTCTAGCCCCGTTTATAGTAGCCATTTCAAGAACCTGCTCTGCTCTTACAGCCTCCGGGTCGCCTGTGATCAATGGCTGGAGGAGAGCGGCTATCTTCATCTCCCTCAGGAGGTCGTAGTCGTTGTTGCTTGGCCCACCGTCTGTTCCAAGCGTGACGTTGACCCCTCTCCTCAACATTTCAGCGATCTTAGCTCCGCCGCTGGCGAGCTTCATGTTCGAAGACGGGTTGTGGCTTACGCTCGTATTGGTTTTAGCTAAAAGCTCTATCTCCTCGCTTGTAGCCCAGACCACGTGGACCAATACCACGTTAGGCCCTGTTAATCCAACCCAGTGAGCGAACTCGACAGGCTTCTTGCCGAACAGCTTTGTAGTGTACTCTACGTCCTCTCTCACCTCGGCTAGGTGCATTGTTATACCCGTCTTCAACTCCCTCGCTTTCTCCGAGATCTTCCTGTATAGTTCCGGTGAGACGGCCCCAGGGGTTCTGGGCCCAAACCAGATCCATATCCTCGAGTCCCAGCCATGGTATTTTTGGTAAAGCCTCACGGTGTCGTTGAAGCTTGTGCCACCAGGCTCCACCAGTCCCTCGTGGAGGATGTTCTCCTCTAAGGCGTATCCTTTCAAGTCCATGACATGCCTCGCGACAGCAGCCCTAATACCGCTCTCGTGCAGGAACTCGATTATGTTGTCCACACCATACCTGCCCACAAGCCCTGTCTCGAGGAAGGCTGTGACACCTGACTTAAGCATCTCGGCTACAACGAGCTTGGCTGAGACGAGGGCTTCCTCAGGCTTATAGTTCCCTTGAAGCGGCCAAACCCTTTCTTTAAGCCATGGTATAAGCCTCTTGTAGTCTGCGCAGGCCCTCAAGAGGCCTTGCGCGAGGTGTACATGCGTGTTCACGAGGCCGGGTATCACCACGCTTTTCTGGGCGTCTATCAGGATGTCGCTGTAACTCTTGTACTGCGGGTCCAGCTCCTCTCTCTTCCCTACAGCCTTGATAACGCCGTCCTCAACCGCGACCGCACCATCTCTTATAACCCTCCTCCTCGAGTCCATTGTGATTATCCAACCGCCTCTCACATATATGTCAGCCATGGATCTCACCCGTTAACGTGTATATGGCATGAAAATTAATAAGGTAGTACTCCAAGAGAATAATAAAACCACCGGGTAGTGCTCATGCTTCAATTTCTAAAATACGACCCAGCCGAAAGAGCAAACCTAATAAAGACGGCTAGAGGCCTTCTTCCAGCTGATATTGTTGTAGTCAACGCTAATATCGTGAGCGTCACCACAGGGGAGGTGTTGGAGAACCAGGCTGTGCTCGTTAAGGGGAGGAGGATAGCCGGTATCGTGGAATCGGATAAGGCTTCAAGGTATATTGGCTCGAGCACCCTAGTTGTAGATGGTAGGGGAGGCTACGTTGCTCCAGGCTTCATAGACCCCCATTTACACATCGAGTCAAGCCTCTTAGACCCCTACGGTTTCTCCAAGATAGCCCTGAAACACGGTACCACAGCGGTTGTGGCCGACCCGCATGAGATAGGGAACGTGCTTGGCGTGAGAGGCGTAAAGCTGTTCGCGGAGGTTGCTCGGAAGACCCCTCTTAAAATACTCATAGACCTCCCCAGCTGTGTTCCAGCGACTTCGCCGAGGATGGGGCTGGAGACGACGGCGAACGAGATAACGGCAAGTGACATCGGTGAGCTAGCAGACCTCGAGAACGCTGTTGGCCTAGGTGAGGTAATGGATTTCGTGAGCGTCGTCAATGCCATGCCGGATGTCCTAGAGAAGATTAAGGTAGCCTACGAGAAAGGGCTCGTCGTCAACGGCCACGCCCCTCTTCTACAGGGCGAGTTGTTGAACGCCTATATTTCAGCCGGGATATTCAGCGACCACGAGTCCACAGAGGGCTCAGAGGCCTTGGAGAAGGCCAGGAGAGGCATGCACGTTCTCATCAGGCAGGGGAGTGCGTGGAGGGATTTGGCTGCCTTGATGGAGAAACTCGGGGGGGTTGACTGCGAGGTATGCTCATTCACAAGCGATGACTTAAACGTGGCCGACTTATTCGAGAAGGGGCACATGGACAGGATCGTGAACGAGGCGATTGAGATGGGCATGGACCCTGTCAAAGCGGTGAAATACGCTACTCTAAAACCCGCTATGAGGCTCCACTTGGAGGAGCATATAGGTGTTGTAGCACCCTCAAGACTGGGCGACTTCTTCATAACTAGTAGACTAGAGTACATTACTCCCGAGACCGTCTTAGCCAACGGGGAGATAATCTATTATAAAGGAGAGTTGAAGAAGAAATTAGAGAAACCCTCCTACCCAGACTACGCGTTGAAAACAGTCAACTTGAAAACCATCCCCCAACCCGAAGACCTGGTTCCATGGGCTAGAGTAGAGAAGGGTCGCGTGAAAGCCAACGTGATCGAGGTTAAACCGGGTTCAGCATTGACAAAATGGGTTCAGGAGAGTATTGAAGTAGTAGGGCGCAAGCCCCTCTTAGCGGAAGACGAGCTCTACGTGGCTGTGTTGGAGAGGCATAGAGGGACTGGTAGTATAGGTAAAGGTATTATGAGGGGGCTTGGCGTGAGGATAGGCGGGATAGCCCAGACGATAGCCCACGACACCCACAACATAATTGTGGCAGGCTATAACCCAGTGGACATGAGCCTCGCTGTGAGGAAGCTCGTTGAAATACAGGGTGGCATAGTTGCCGTCCACGAAGGCAGGATTCTAGGGGTTGTAGAGCTGAAACTAGCCGGCTTAATGAGCATTAAAGAACCCGAGGAGGTCTACGAGGAATACAAGAGTTTCGTAGGCAAACTCAAGGAGAACCTCGACGTGGAGTTCGAGAGCTTCTTCATGACCCTAGCCCTCGTCGCTCTGCCCGTCATCCCTGAGTTAAGGCTGACAGATAGAGGTCTAGTGGATGTAGTTAACGCCAGGCTGGTCCCGTTATTCCCCGAGTAATTGTTTTTCCTCTTTTAACTTAATCTTTTTCACCTCTGCTTTACTACTCAAAATTCTTGAAACACCCGTAGGATCCTCGACTATTATAGTTAGATGGTTCTTCCCCTCGAAGACGCCCTGGAGGTACTGGATCTTCGAGGTGCAGGAATCGGATGGACTCTCGCATGCAAGCTTTAAAACGTCGATCAACCCCAATATGATGCCTTCGACGGTAGTTATCTCACCCTGCGAGAAAGCCCCCGGTGTTATCTCTACGCCTACCTCCGGGACTCTTATGGTGGCGGAGGAGGACTTCACGAATAGCGCTCTCTCATCCCCTGGCACCTCGACTCTGTACGTGATCTCGACGGGCTCGTTCTCCTCCAGGTTTTCAATATCGCTGCGCTTATACCCGCAGTGGGGGCATTGGAATTTTGTTAGGAGGATCCTGCCGAAGTGGGGTACCTCGTATACGAAGTCCTCTACAACGCCCTCCCTACCGCATACAGGGCAGGGAGCCTTGTACTCGAGGATCTTAATGGGCTCCTTTAATACAGGGTTCTCACTCATCTGCGAGGCCCCGATGGTATTAAGTGTGACCCATCACAGGTAGGGGCCTTTAAAAACCTTGGGCCCAGGCCCTCCCTGCAGACAGACGCTGTTAAACCCTTCTCCAGGGCATAGTCGATGACTGGCTCAAGTATTTTCTCTCTTAGAGCCCTCGGCAGGTACCTGTAGCCCTGGATCACCTCTCCCTCACTGTAGTAAAGTCTCCCGTAAATAGCTTCTATTTCCGGGAAGGCCTCTCTAAGCCTCCTGTAGATGTCTGGCTTCAGTTTTAGTGTCGAGGTCACTATGTGCCTGGCGCCGGCGTTAGCCACCGCCTCTACGAGTCGCCTGATCATCTGGGGGTCATCGTTTAAACCTGGTAGAATAGGGTCGACTCTAACGCCGACCGGGACACCGGCCTCACTCAACTTCTCGACAGCCCTTAATCTCCTGGATGGGCTGGGGGCACCGGGCTCTAGCTTCGAGGCTAGGTTGCCGTCGAGCGTGGTGATAGTTATCATGACAGCGCTGGGTGTAGCCTTGAGAACATCGATGTCCCTCACCACTATATCGCTTTTCGTTGTGATCAACACTCTGAGACCTCTCTCCGCCAACAGTTTGAGAGCCATCCTCGTCAAACCCATCCACGCCTCCAACGGCGGATAGGGGTCGCTACTAGTGCTCAACTCAATAGTCAGCCTCGGGTTAACATGCCTTAAATCCTCCCTCAGCCTCTTGACGAAGTCCCTCTTAGGCGTGCTAGGTTTCCTACCAATATACGAGGTGGCGTAGCAGTAAAGGCAGAAGTGGCTGCAACCCGTGTAGGGGTGGAGGCTGTACTTCAATGGGCATGTGCACAGAGGTGATCCCCAGGGGTCGAAGGGCCTTAGAACCTTGAGCCTCCCGACATCGCCGTAAACCCTTGCATCTGAGAGGCGCAACACGCTACCTCCAAACAAGTTTGTCCCCCGCCTAACCGCTTCACCATCATAATCATCAACCACCAGGTTTCTTCCGGAGGCGTGAGATAGCGGGGGCTACTAAATAGTATATGTGGCGAGGGTTTTAATCAGTAATGCGTGGATTTGACGCATGGTTTCCCCGGCTGCAAAAGAACTGCTTTACTTATGAATTAAAGCCGTGGCTAAATGGTGGTTGTAGTTTTTAGGGCTTTAAAGCCTCCCCGAACCCTCTGTCTCCGAGCCCACACAAAGGCTTGGAGGCGGATGCGTGAGAGGCTGGTGGAGAGGGGTATTCTCCACCGTCGACACCAACACTTGTTCCAGCAACCCTATCAGCAGGGTAGCGTAGCAACTAATATGCGTGAAGGGAATTACAGCACCTGTGAATGTGCGTGTAGGCGAGGGATACTATGTAATTGGGGTTAAAGGTGAAGGCCCCATCCGTTTTTAGATCTACTACCGAGCATAGTAACTCATGGAAGATCGCTAAACCACTAGCCTCATGCTCCTTCCCGAACCATTCAGATTTAAGCTTCAAGCATAATGTTTAATATTCAAACTATGCGATAATCTTTTCCCGGTGACGTGTCGCGAGAGTAGCCCTCATCTACCCGGAGTTATTGAAAAGCGGGTATGAGGGGGCTTTCAGCATAGTTATACCGCCTCTCGCGGCTGCAAGCCTTGCCGCTGTGGCCAGAGAGAGCGGTTTCGATGTGAGGTTTTTCGACGCTAGGGCTAGGAGGGGTTCATTCGAGGAGTTTGCGGATGAAATAGTTGATTACGACCCCGACATAGCGGGCTTCATAGTCAACGCTTCGACACTGGCTAAACCGTCGGCGAGGTTGGCTAGGAGGCTTAAAAAGGTTTCAAGCCTCTTGATTGCCGGGGGTCACCACGCTACGTTCACTTACCCGCTAATGCTTAGAGAAGGGTTTAACGCTGTATTCCTCAGCGAAGGCGAGGTATCTTTCAGCGAGTTCCTCAGGGAGGTTAGGGAAGGTGGTGACTGGAGGAGGGTGAAGGGTATAGCGTACAAGGATGGGGAGAGAGTTGTGGTGACAGGCCTCCCGGAGTTTGTGGAGAGCCTAGATAAACTCCCGATGCCTGCTTTCGACGTATTCGACAAGAATGTCTATAAGATACGTGTTCTAGACCCGAATGGAAGCATTGCGCCTGTTGAGACCTCGCGTGGCTGCCCCTACAACTGCGAGTATTGTTCTGTAACCAAGATGTGGGGTGCTAGGTGGAGGTTTAAGAGTGTTGGGAGGGTTTTAGCAGAGTTGAGGAGGGTCGCTGAGCTCGGATACAAATGGGTGTTTCTTGTAGACGACAACTTCATCATACCGATTAAAAGGGTTGTAGAGGAAAGAATGGAAATGCTACGTAGGATAATAAGCGAGGGGCTTAACAAACTCCGCTTCATGGTTCAACTTAGGTCGGACTTCGTTGCGCGAAACGAGTGGCTTCCACCCTTACTATACCAGGCCGGCGTGAGGGTTGCTTTTCTGGGCATAGAGTCCGGGGATCCCGAGACTCTTAGAAACATGAGGAAGGGGATTCAACCCAACGACTCTGTAAAAGCCGTGGAACTCTTATCCAGCAACGGCATAATAGTCCACGGCGGCTTCATTCTCGGAGCCCCCTACGAAGATGAGAAGGCAATGAATAGAACCATAAAATTCGCTGTTGGGCTCATAGACCACGGCTTGGACTCAGCCCAGTTCTCAATCTACACTCCTCTACCAGGGACAGATGCGTTTGCTAGAGCAGCGTTGGACAACTCGCTTTTAACCCTGGACTGGGATCTCTACGACACTCTGACACCTGTGATGATGGTGAAGATCTCCCCGTTTAAGCTGTACTTGAAGGAGAGGTGGGCGCACTACTATTTCTACGTGAAGAAAGGGCTGAAAGCATTGTCAAAATCGAAAAACCCGTCTAGGCCTAGAACGGATAAGGATGTATACCTGGCGAATGCGGAGAAATTCGTTATCAGAAGACTTTTCACTTATCTAAAAGGCTTAACACTACTCCCACTCTCAGCTCTTAGAGTGCAGTTGAGACTGAGAAGGGGGTTAAGCGAGGATGAGAAGAGAGACGTATTAGAGATACTTGAAGCATCGAAGAAAATACTGGAATTGCATATGGCTAAGCAACCCCAAAGGATAAGCTATGGTACTGGGCAAAGCCTCGCCGGGCTGGGCAGGAAGCAGGTAGGTGGCAGGTAAACGCGAAGGGCGAAGGCCCCACATATCTCATACTCATCTCCAATCGCTTCACCCATGAATCATTTATTTCATTGTGAGCTAAACCTCCACCCCGGTTATTGTGAACTAGACTGGTAGTATCCAATTATTTAAATAGCTGTTCCCCGATATCTAGAACAGGGCTATCATGGTCTCCGGCTTAACTCGTAGAGCCATGCTGGAGATAATAGAATACCTTACAAAGTCTCTTGATGTTATAAGCGACCACGATAAAGACAGGTTGATTGAGACCTTGGTGGAGGCGTATAAGCGTAGCTCGAAGATTTTCGTCGTGGGGGCTGGTAGAAGCGGCCTAGTGGTGAAGTCCTTCGCGCTCAGGCTCATGCACCTGGGGTTCTCAGTCTACGTGATGGGGGAGACAATTATACCCAGGATGAGGAAAGGCGATGTCCTGGTAGCTTTATCTGGTTCCGGCAGGACGAAGAGCGTTATATCTGTCGCCGAAGCCGCTAAGTCCGTTGGCGCAATAGTTGTGAGCATAACTACATTCATGGACTCGCCTCTAGCCAAGCTGGGCGACGTAGTCGTCTTGATACCTGGGAGGACTAAATTAGCCAGGGAGGACGATTACCTGGTGAGGCAGGTTATCGGCCTCCACGAGCCTCTAACGCCGCTTGGAACATTGTTTGAGGACCTCGCCATGATATTCCTAGACGGCGTGGTAGTTGAGTTAATGGATAAGCTAGGGGTGACTGAGGAGGAGCTCAAGGAGAGGCATGCCAACGTGGAGTAACGCTACTCAAGACCCCTCGCTTTAAGGGCTGTGTCAAGCTCGTTCAGTCTTTTAGCCATTATCTTAATAGCATCGATTAAAGCCATAGCCTGCCCCTTCACACTCCACTTCAAGTCTACCCCTCTAGCCCTCTTGGAGTCAAGGGCCCCCTCCAGCTCCCACAATACATTGTTCACTAATCTCACAACTAGCCCGAGCCCAACGCGATCCAAGTAGCTGGCGAGTAGATCTGGGCTCGTGGTTGCGGCTAGATATTCTACTGCGAGGAACGTGTTGAACCCGTAGAGGTAGTTGTGTAGCATGGCTTGCTTGAACCCGTATGTTAAGTAGGCTAGCGTATAGAGCACCCCTCCCGCAGGGAGGAAGATTAGTAGGGAGTACCCCAGCAAGTCTAGACACCCCGAGAAGGCGAGGAGACTTCCAGACAAAACAATATTAGCTGAGTCCAACACGAGGTTATTCATCAGCCCTACCACTATTGTGGCGACAAAATAGAGGGTTTTCACGAGAAACCAGCGTCTACTCCGGCCCGCTTGAGCCCTCTCCCAGTGGGATAGTATAAGCCTGGCTATCGACAAACCAGACTCCTCGGTAGAACACCGTGTTTTTCCAGGATTGTATCGTCTACTTCACCAGGCGGGTATACATCTATAGCTCTCCTGCCTGGATCAATTAGAAGAATGGTATCGCTTGACGCCACCTCGATGTAGAAGGGGTTGTGCACCGCCAGCAAAAGAGTCTTCCCAGTCTTTTTAGCCTCTTTAACCAGATCCACAACGGCCCTAACCCCGTTTAAGTCGAGGTTGTCGAATGGCTCGTCGAGTAACCAAACCGGTTGATCCGCGATGAGAACGCTTGCTAGGCTCACCCTCTTAGCCTCACCTCCGCTGAGAGAGAAGGGGTCTCTATCCATCAGCTCAGGAGGCACAAGCTTCCCGAGAATAGTAGTGTTCCCCTGGATTTTAAGTTGCTTGAGAATGAGGTTGATCTCATCTCTCACCGTTGCTTCAACGAAGCCGTAGTAGGGCTCCTGCCAGGTTATCCCGATAACACGGGCAACTCTACGCCTGCTCTCCTTATAGGGCTCGAATCCATCTACTATAACCCTGCCCGCCAGAGGCTTTATCAAGCCGGCGATAGTCTTCAATAACGCGGTTTTACCGGCGCCGTTGGGGCCGAGGAGGAGGTGTATTCCAGGCCCCAGCTTTAAATTTACATCTATCACAAGAGGCCTGCTGGGATTGTACCCTATAGTTGTGTTCTCGAAAATTATCTCCGTCATAAACCCATCCTTTCGGCGAATTTCACTATGAGGCTCCCGAATAAGAGTATTATGATTAGCTCGCTGGAGAAGACTGCTAGGAATGTCCACGATGGTTGACTGAAAACTAGTTCCAGCTCAAGGTAGCCTAT
>WYEE01000056.1 GCA_009904025.1 Thermogladius sp.
GGGTGGGTAGAGCAATATTGGCGGTGGCAGACAATCCAACTCTGGCCTCCCTGTCGGGAGTGTCTGTGAGCCGTGTGGAGAACTTAACCTGGTTCATCACCTCAGGGTTGATCTCACTAGCGGGCGTTATGTGGACATCCTACAGTGGGGCTATCACGCCGGAGATAGGCGACTCCCTAATACTCCAAGCTTTCACTATAGCTTTCATAGGGGGCTTAACCTCTGTTAAACGCACTGCTGTAGGCTCATTCCTGATCAGCGGCGTCGAGAACTTCGGCACAGACTTCCTCAGCACTTACTTGGGTGTGCCTGCCAGCATCAAGCCTATGCTAACCTTCACCGTACTAATAGCGACACTCATAGTCAGCCCACCCTTAGGTGCCGCAGGCGGTATACCCTACCGGTTTAGGAGGGGTAGAAGAATATGATAGATATTACGAGCTTCCTCACCACTCTGGGAACCTACATTGGGATATATCTAATACTATCCCTCACTCTCACACTCGAGACATCCAGCGGGATAACAAATTTCGGTAAAACCGCTTTCTACGGGCTTGGAGCGTACGTGGGGGCTGTTATAGGCACCTACCTCCCTCTAGCCATGTACGGGGTTGGACTCTCACCCTTCGATGTAAATGGGATCCAAATCCTGTTGAACGTGGGCCGGAACAATCCTATATTGGACATAGGTGTCTTCGCGCTCTCCGTTATCGTGGGCTTTGGGGTTGTAGCCGCACTAGGCCTCGCGCTAACATACCCTATCCACAGGGTTGGAAGCTCGCTGGTCGGCTTCACACTCCTAAGCCTCGGCGAGGTTCTCAGGCTGATATACTTGAATACAAGCGTGCTGGGTGAGAGCAAGGGCTTCATGGGCATACCGAGCCCCTTCGCATGGATTAAGTACATAAAGCTAGCTGAGCTACTGTACCTGCTGGTAGTGCTAGCATTCGCCGGGATAACCCTCTTCACTGTGAGCAGGATATCGAACTCACCTTTAGGTAGGATCCTGAGAGGTATCCGCGACGACGAGCTCGTAGCGCTTTACGCAGGCTGGCCTACAGTATTAATGAAGGCTAGAATACTAGCACTCTCATCGGGTCTCACAGGTGTAGCAGGGGTTCTATGGGCCTACTACTTTACAAGCATCAACCCCAATATGTTCACACCATCGCTGACATTCAACATCTGGGCCATGATTATAATAGGGGGTCTTGGAAGCATAGCGGGCGGTATTGTCGGGACAGTTCTCCTGGCATCCGTCGACTACGCTATGAGGTTTGTTGTACCCTACATAGGGGTTACTTTCATCACACCCGACTACCTGAGGTGGATTGTAGTTGGTTTACTTATGATAATAGTTCTAATTAAAAAGCCGGAAGGGCTGATCCCTGAAAAGCCCATAGTAATAACCCTGGGTGAAGGCGGTGGTGATTCGAGATGAGGGTTGTAGTGGAAAAATTGACCAAAAGGTTCGGCGGGGTAGTCGCCCTCGACGACGTCTCGATGGAAGTCCCCTCCTCGTCGAAAGTGGGTATAATAGGCCCGAACGGGTCTGGTAAGACAACTCTCTTCAACGTTATAACAGGCTACTATACCCCCGAGAAGGGGAAGGTTCTAATAGGTGACGGTAAGAAACTTACCGACATAACTGGCTGGAACCCCAACGAGATCGCCAGGTTAGGGGTTGTGAGAACTTTCCAAATACCCAGGTTGATACCCTCTCTCACAGTACTAGAAAACCTCCTCATCTTCTACGACTACAACAGGTGTGCTTCCATAGGGTATGCTTTAAGGAGGAAGTGGCTTGAATGCGAGAAGAAGGCTGTGTCAAAGGCTATGGGTATCCTGAGAGAGTTCGGTCTGCTCGAAATATCCAACAAGAAGCCGAGCGAGCTCTCGGCTGGGCATTTAAAGCTGGTTGAAACACTTAGAGGTTTGATGGCTGACGCCCGCGTCTTCCTGCTCGACGAGCCTTTCGCGGGGATTGAGACCTGGATGGCGAGAAGGCTCATCGAGGTGATCAAGATGATCAACTCAGAGAGGAAGGCCACATTCATCGTAATAGAGCATAGGATAAGCGAGCTGCTGGAGGGCGTAGACTACATCTACGTGTTGCATAATGGGAGGCTACTAGCGGAGGGGAAGCCGGGCGAGGTAATAAACGACGAGAGGGTTGTAAAAGCCTATCTGGGGGGTTAAATTGCTCGAGACGAGGCACCTAACCGCGGGCTACGGGAAGCTCAGGGTAATTGAGGGGGTGACGATTAGGGTAGGTGAAAGAGAGGTTGTCTCGATCGTGGGGCCAAACGGGGCCGGCAAGACGACTCTCTTGAATTCAATAATGGGTTTAGCCGACATCCACGGTGGAGTAATACTGTTCGACAACATGGATATAACCAATTTGAAAACGGAGAAAAGAATTACCATCGGGCTGAGTTATTCCCCCCAGATGAACAATGTTTTCCCCAATATGACGGTTCTCGAGAACCTTGCTCTGGGCGCGTTTACGCGGAGGGGCGTTGATGTCAAAGCCGAGATCAAGGATATATTCCAGCTGTTCCCTGAGCTGGCTAATAGAGCGCACAGTAAGGCGAGAAACCTGAGCGGGGGTGAGAGGCAGATGCTCGCTATCGCGAGGGCGTTGATGTCAAGGCCGAAACTACTACTCCTCGACGAGCCTACGACCGGGCTATCGCCTAAGGCTAGCGGAGCCCTCTTAAGCAAGCTCCTGGAGATCAAGAAAACAGGGGTTTCAATTCTGCTCGTGGAGCAAAACGTAGACTACGCGGTGAGAGTGACCGATAGGATCTACCACCTAGCCGGCGGGAGAGTGGCCGGGGAGTACCTCCCCAATTCACCCGAGATAAAGGCTTTAACCGGGAGATTCCTCACGGGCAGGGCTTCCAGCCAATCGTTTTGAGGGCTCCCGGTGACGCTTAACAAGCCATGTCATCCCGGCTAGGCCTCTCAAAGTGAATATCCCTCTGGAATGGCAGAAGGGGGTATGAGTAAAGAAGGGGTGAACTCGAGGGTTAAGCGGCTTCTCTCCACTAGGAGTGTTGAAGAACTGCCGCCCGGCAGAGTCCTCGATAGAATGTATGACGAAGGGCTCTTTGTTTTTTGAATAAAAATCTTTTCTAACTCTAAAATACTCTTTTACTCCTATTCTAAACTTATTTTCTAACAACTATGTGTACAGGGTCGCCTAGTATGAACAGGGCTATTTCTCTAAGGGCCTCCCCCACTGTTAGATGCGGGTAGGGTATATCGGATACATCCTCGAATAGCAGTTTCCCGAGGGCCAACGGGATGAATGCTGATATCGTCTCGGACGCATTGGGGGATACTATGTGAACCCCATAGACCTTCCTTGAATCCTCGCTGGCAAGGATCTTGATGAAGGAGTAGGAGCCGTCTTTTATTTTAACAGCTGAGAGGAAGTTAAGCGGCATCTTATACTTAACGTATTTCACGCCCGTGTCATTCAGCTCTTTCTCTGTGAAGCCTATGCTCGCAACCTCCAAGCCGGTGAATATGGTGAGTGGAACCAGCCTGTAGTCTATATTAGTCTTCCGAGCCCCCATTATGTTCCTTGCTACGATGAGGCTTTCCACTATAGCTTTATGTGCTAGCAGGGGCCCCCCAACTACGTCGCCTGCCGCGTATATTCCCGGGATCGAGGTCTCAAGTGTACTCGAGACCTTGATGAACCCCCGACTGTCGAGCTCGATCCCAATACTCTCCAAGTTGACTCCACTAGTCTTAGGCAGCCTACCGGTAGCTACCATAAGTATATCCGACTCGACCTCGCTCCCATTAGACAACCTCAGCCTGACGCCACCGCCCTCCTTAGACACGTTGCCCACGCTCACACCCTCCATGACATTGACGCCCAGCTGCTTCAAATGGTTTCTAGCAGCAATCGAGACGTCCTGGTCTAGGAAGGGGAGTACCCTACTCTCCTTCTCTAACAAATTAACCTGGACGCCGAGATTGGCTAGCATGTTAGCCACCTCAACTCCTATCACACCGCCTCCGAGAATTGAGATCGAGGTAGGCTTCTCCTTAAGGCTGAATATTTCCCTGTTGCTGATAATCCTCACCCCGTCGAAACCAGCTTGTGGTAGAGGACGCGGATCTGTTCCAAGAGACAAAATAATTTTATCTCCTTCTATCTCCCGACTCTCCCCACCTTGAACTAAAATCCTATTCTTGCTCTTCAGTACTCCTCTGCCATTGTACACTTCAACACCGTAGGATTCCAGGAGGTAGCCGACCCCCCTTCTGGCACTTTCAACAATACTACTAGACCACTCTACTAGATCCTCCCAATCCACTTCAACACTCCCGCCAACCTTTCTTAGAGCCCGGGTAGCCTCGCCGATATGGTAGAACGCTTTGCTTGGTACACAACCGTAGTTTGTGCACTCCCCTCCGAGAAGATGTTCTTCAACAACCGCTACTTTCATGCCTTTTCTAGCAAGCGATATAGCCGCCGGGTAGCCTCCGACACCGCTCCCTATCACTACTACGTCATACTTCAACTAAGTTCCCCTCTCATCCTCTTCACGTAGACCCTCCACGTCGGCGACAACGTCTTGGGGTGGTCTCCTTTAGCATAGTCTACGAGCCCAACGCTAGTATTTGAAGGCCATGACTTGGCTACCTCAGGGTTCTCGTAGGCGATTTTACTTATCTCCCTCAACCTATCAGCATATCTCTCAATGTTCTCGACACTCTCAGCCTCTGTAAACTCCACCTGGAGAGCCTCTTTAACTATCAGCGGGAAATAGACTGTGGGGGCGTAGAAGCCTGCATCTAGTAAGCCTTTGGCGACTTCCATTGCTGTTACCCCTGTGTCCTCGGCTAGTTTACTAGCGCTAAGAACCACCTCGTGCTTCCTGAAACGGCCTCTGCCGAACGGTATTTCCAGGCCCTTAACCCCTTCAACCAGTTTGGCGAAATAGTTTGTCGCCATCACAGCGTGCTCGGCCGCTTTCCTCAAGCCCTGGGGCCCAAGGGACGCAATATACACGTAGGCCCATACGAGCGGTATCACGTTGCCGAAGAATGCCTTGATCAACCCGACGCTGTAGGGCCCCGGCTCCCTCAACTTGTAGAGGCCTGTTTTATCGTCATAGACGATGATGAAGCCTGGTATCAGGTCGCTTAACCTGACGCCCCTCTTCTCGTCCACGACCCTATCCTTCACACATACAACGCCGGCGCCAGGCCCACCCCCGCCATGCGGGGAGCTGAAGGTCTTGTGAATGTTCAAGTGAGCTATGTCGAAGCCCATATCACCCGGCCTCGCATAGCCCATCATACCATTCAGGTTAGCCCCATCGTAGTATAGGAGGGCGTCATGCTTGTGGAATAACTCCGCAATTTCAACTATCCTCTCCTCAAAGAGGCCCAAAGTGCTTGGATTAGTTATCATCAACCCCGCCGTCGCGTCGCCGACAACGCTCTTCAACGCCTCGAAGTCCACATTCCCATCCTCGCCGGTTGCAACCGTGATCGTCACAAAGCCGGCCATGGAGGCGCTCGCTGGGTTCGTGCCGTGGGCACTGTCAGGTATTACAATCTCCCTCTTCAAGCCGAGGTTGCCTTTGAGCTCGTGGTAGCGCCTAATAGTGAGCACTCCAGCGAGCTCGCCGTGAGCACCCGCCGCCGGGTGGAGGGAGCAAACGTCCATGCCCGTTATGTTCGCCAGCCATTTCTGCAGTTCGAATAGCATTTGGAGGAGGCCTTGGACAGTCCTCTCATCCTGGAGAGGGTGAAGAGCGGTAATCCTGTTATCAAACGCTATATCCCAGGCCAACCTCGGATTATACTTCATCGTGCATGAACCGAGGGGTACCGGACCGTTGTCGACTCCGTAAGACATCTGCGAGAGCCTGGTGTAGTGTCTCACCACTACTACCTCAGGGAGGTCGGGTAGGTTGATCGGCTTCTCCCTCACCATCCCCTTAGGTATCTTCAACCCGCCAACCTTCTCAACGATCCTCGGCTCTACTTGCTGGAGGTTCAAGCCAGTTAATCCTTTACTAGAGTACTCTAGTATCAACGGCTCCTTCCATTTGGCCTGCCTGAACATCTCAACCACCTCCAAGCCTCCTCAAAATCTCGGACAACGAGTCCGCCAGCTTGTCTATGTCGCCCACGCTATGCATCTCGGTGAAGGCGTAGAGAGCTGTCTCCCCTAGCTCCGGGTAGTAGCCCCCGATGTAGAGCCCGCCGTGCAGGCCTTTTTCAAGGAGTGCTTCGTGAACCCTCCTGTACTCTATTTTCACCTCGTTGAAGGACACCGGGAACTCGTTGAAGAAGTCTCCCTTAAACACCCTTGTGTTTAAGCCTACCTCCTCCAGCTTCCGCTGCGCGTAGTGGGCGTTGTAGTAGTTTATCTCCGCCAGCCTCCTCAACCCTTCCCCGCCGAGTAGCGATAGGTAGACCGCGGCGGCTAAAGCCATTAGAGCCTCGTTCGTGCAGATATTGCTGGTAGCCTTCTCACGCCTGATGTGTTGCTCCCTCGTCTGTAGTATCATGGAGAAAGCCCTCTCACCCCCATCCTTGGTGGTCGTCAACCCTATTATCCTCCCGGGCATCTGCCTCACCAGCCTCATATCGTATTTTACAGCGAAGATGCCGAGGTAGGGCCCCCCATAGTTTAAACCCAGCCCCAGGGGCTGTCCCTCCCCCACAGCTATATCCGCTCCTAATTCACCCGGGGGTTTAAGCAGGCCCAGGGATATGGGGTATACGCCTGCGACCGCTAGGGCACCCTTATCGTGGGCTAGTTCGAAGGCCTCTTTAACACCCCCCTCGATTATCCCGAAGAAGTTGGGGTACTGGACATAGACCCCGGCTGTGTTCTCATCTATCTTAGTCTTCAAATCCTCTAGATCCAGCCAACCACTCTCCCTGTCGTAACCTACCTCCACCAGCTTAATGCTGTGTGGTCTAGTGTAAGCCTCGACAACCTTCTTGTGGATGGGGTTCATGTTAGCGGGTAGAAGGAACTTGGTTCTCCCCTTGTTGACCCTGACAGCCATTAGGACAGCCTCGGCTAGGGCTGAAGCCCAGTCGTACATTGAAGCGTTCACAACATCCATGTCGAGCAGCTCAGCTATAAGGCTCTGGTATTCGAATATCGCTTGCATTAAACCCTGCGAGATCTCAGCCTGGTATGGGGTGTAGGCTGTTAGAAACTCCCCTCTAGAGATAATGTACTTGACTAACGGTGGCACATAATGAGGGTAGACACCGCCTCCCATGAACGGGGGCGGGTTAAAAACATTGTTTCTTCGAAGCCTCTCCTCCACAAGCTTCCTCACTTCGATCTCGGAGAGAGGCCTCCCAAACCCGATATCTAGCTTCAGCCAGTCCTCCAGCCTAAGCCTAACCTTATCGGGTATGTCGCTAAACAACTCCTCAACGTTCTTCACGCCGATAACTCTGAGCATCCTCTCGGTGCTCTCCTCGTCTGATGTGGATATCCAAGGATGACCAGCACTACCAGACATCTTTTTCAGCCATGTAAATAGGATTCCGGCCAAGTTTATAAACTTAGACTCAGACTCATTATGTTTAGGTGGAGGGTTGACGAGATATGCGGGGGATCCACCTCTTAGATTACTATGTGGAGAAATTGGGTGCTGAACCGGGGGCTTACGGGGATTGGGAGGTACCGTACAGGTTTTCAGGAGCTGTTGAAGAGCATGTTGAAGTGAGGGAGAGGGTTGCGTTCTTCGATGTCACTCACATGGGTAGAGTCCTTGTAAAAGGGGAAGACGCCTTTGATTTCCTACAATACGTCTACACGAAGGATCTCAAGGATGTTAAACAGGGTCGTATGAGCGGGCCCACGCTCTCATTAAACGACTGGGCGAGAGTGAAGGACGACGAGATGTTGTACAAGCTGGGGGATCACGAGTGGCTTATCGTGGTGAACTCCCTGGCGTTTAATAAGATGCTAGAGTTCTTCAAGAGAGTCAGAGAGGAGAAGGGTTTCAAGGTCGAAATAATGGATTTGACAAACGAGCACACCATGCTCGCAATACAGGGACCCGAGAGCCCGAGGATTATGGAGCTGCTGGGCGCAAGCTGGGCGGGTAGCTTGAAGCCTCTTGAGTTCAAGATGAATGAGACTCTAGCGGGCGGGGAGGTCTACCTTGTGAGTAGGAGCGGGTGGACTGGTGAGGACGGCTACGAGGTCTGGGCTAAGCCGGGTGTCGCCCTCAGGATAGTCGAGGCCCTCGTCAAAGCCGGTGTTAAACCAGCTGGGTTGGTCGCAAGAGACACCCTGAGAATCGAGGCAGGGTTTGTGCTCGGAGACCACGAATACGGAGAAGACCCTGCTGTATTCCCCTGCGCCGTGGGTTTAAGATACGGGATGGGGGCTATAACGTGGGGTAAGAAGGGTTTCATAGGTGAGGAGGCTTTGAGGGCCTGCAGGAGAGAGGGGCCTAGATGGGCCAGATACGGCTTGAAGTTCTCGAAGGAGGCTGGTAGAATAGTGCCTAGGCATGGGGACGCTGTTTTCATCGAGGATGTCCAGGTCGGGTGGGTTACAAGCGGCATGTACTCGCCTATTCTAAAGAGGGCTATTGCCCAGGCATACATCGACACGAGGTACGCCGTGGTGGGAGAGGAGGTTGAAGTCTCCGTTAAAGGGAAGAGGTTTGAGGCTAAGATAGTTGACTTCCCGTTTGTGACTAGGAAGTAGAGCTAGATGGCTTTTTTAACCTCGTACATACCGTAGTCTACTAGGACTTTATAGTAGCCCCTGAGCCTTGCATCGACTTCCTCGTCGCCCGTGTAGATTCTGAGGTACTCGAGCTCTCTAATCTTGCCCCAAGTAGCAACAACAATAATATTGTCTTTCCCGACTAACCTTAGCACACGCGGCGAGATCTGCTGGTTCCCCCTGCCGAATATGAAACCCTGCCTCCCTATGGGTGAAACCACAATGTATGCCTTGACGTTCCTCGACAAGATGTCCAGGATCGGTTTCTCCCAGGTATCCTTCAACAATACTGCCCCACCGTAGACTACGTCGACGCCCAGGAGGCTCAGCTCCCCTTTGACGAAGCGCCTGAGCGCTTTGACGGTTGTTCCAGGGCCGAGAATATAGTAGGCGTCGTCCTCCATGGTCTCGAACAGGTATCTCGCTATAGCCAGCTTGTTCTCATCGTCGTCTAGGGTGTTCGACAGCCCTTTACTAGGTTGGAGTAAACCCTCCGCTCTAATCGTTTTCACCACACCGTAAACCCTCAGATCGAACACATCCCTCCTAAGGAGGTCTTCGTCAACGTCTAAAACCTCTGCCTCGACGAGGCTACCGCGGCCGCTGGCATAGGACTCCAATATCCTAGCCGCTTCCCGAGGGGTGTAAGCGAACGCCCCACTATAGACTTTAACCCCGCTTGGAACGCCTAGTACTGATATACCACCCTTAGTTGCCTCGCAGATGTCTTTCAGCGTGCCGTCCCCTCCCACGAAAACTAGGACATCAACGCCGTAACCCGCCATCTCCCGGGCCGCCTTCAGCGTGTCCTCCCTACTCGTGCGACTCTTCCTCTCGCCCACCACTCTCTCAATAATGCTTGAGAGGCCTGCTTCGGCAAGCTCGTACTCCCCCATTAGGCCAGCACCCGTGATAAACCTCAGGTTCCCGCCTCTAAGGTTCACTAGGAATTCCACGGCTCTTCTAGGAGCGATTAGATCGTAGCCTAGTGAGAGGGCTCTCTCGATCGCCTCCTCATTGGTACCCTTGAATCCGATCGCCCCGCCCAACCCAGCGTATGGGTTGACGATAAACCCCACTAGCACTCCCTACACCACCGTTATATTAATATATCCATACATGTATAAACTTTAATAAGGTGAATTAGCGGAATGCTTGATGAACTCCTATCCAAGAACCCGGATCTGAAGCAGGTCTTCGACCTAACTGTAACGCATACAAAGTATAGGAAGAGGGAGTGTATCAACCTCATAGCCAGCGAGAACGTCATGTCCCCCCTCGCGATGCTACTATACTTAAACGACATGATGCACAGGTATGCTGAGGGGAAGCCGTTTAAACGATTCTACCAGGGCTTAAAATACGTGGATGAACTAGAGGTTAAAGCCTCAGAAATCATGGGAGGGCTGCTTGGGACAAAGTTCGTTGACTTAAGGCCGATAAGCGGTACAACAGCCAACGCTGCTGCCTTCCGCACCTTCACTAAACCAGGCGACAAGGCTGTCGTCGCCCCCGTGCAAGCAGGGGCGCATGTAAGCCACACCCGCTTCGGGACTCTCGGCGCCCTAGGTGTAGAGCAGGTTGACATGCCGTTCTCCATCGAGGAGTGGAATATCGATGTCGACAAGGCGGTCAAGCTCATAGAGGAGGTTAAACCCAGGATTGTCACGCTGGGGGGCTCCCTCTACATCTTCCCCCACCCCACCAAGCAGATCGCGGAGGCGGCCCACCGTGTGGGAGCGAGGGTTATACACGATGTCGCCCACGTACTCGGGTTGGTCGTGGGAGGCGTGTGGCCGAACCCCCTCGCCGAGGGTGCTGACGTGATAACCTCCTCGACGCACAAGACGTTTCCCGGCCCCCAGGGAGGCTTGTTCGCCACCAGGCTGGAAGAAGACTACAAGGAGATCGGTAAAGTCATATTCCCCATGTTCGTTTCAAACCACCATCTACACAGGCTCGCCGCAACCGCTGTTGCAGGGCTCGAGATGAGGGAGTTCGGCAGGGAGTACGCTAGACAAGTCGTTAAGAACGCGAAGGCTCTTGCTCAAGCGCTTGCGAGCAGAGGTCTGAAGGTTGTAATGGAGGAGAAGGGTTTCACGGAGAGCCACCAGGTCATCCTCGACGTCTCCAAGCAGGGGCGGGGTACTAGGGTAGCCCTGGCTCTAGAGGAGGCGCATATCATAGTCAACAAAAACATGCTGCCGTGGGATAGACCCGAGGACGTGAAGGATCCATCGGGGATTAGAATAGGGGTTCAAGAGGTAACGAGGTGGGGTATGAAAGAGGGTGAGATGGAGGAGATAGCCGAGTTCATCAAGCAGGTCGTGGTAGATGGCAAGAGCCCGGCCGAAGTCAAGAAAAAGGTAATCGAGTTCAGGAGGAACTTCCTAGAAGTTCAATACTGCTTCAAAATCTCTAGGGAGGACGAAGTCGAGTTATTAAAGCTGATGCTACATCCAGATTAAGCAAGGTTGAGAGAGTGAATTGAATTGTCGAGCGATATAATAGTTGAGGTCGGGAAGAAAAAGTACATTGTGAAGAAGGACAGGTTATACACAGAGACAGACGAGTGGATTAAAATCGAGGGCAATAAGGGTATCGTAGGGATAACTGACTACGCGCAGAAAGAGCTGAAGGATATCGTCTCAGTTGAGCTACCGGAGGTCGGGTCAACGGTCTCTAAGGGCAAGCGTGTAGGCACGCTCGACTCGGTTAAAGCTACAGCAGACTACTACGCACCTCTATCAGGCAAGGTGATCAGGGTTAATGAGAGGCTGACTGAGGCGCCTGAGCTATTGAACAAAGATCCATATGGTGAAGGCTGGATATTTGAAGTAGAGCTGACGAATCCAGGAGAGGCTAGTAGCCTCCTAACCCCCGAAGCATATGCTGAGAAGATAAAAACGCATTCGGCTAAGCATTCCCATTAGGAGAGCATCCTCACCGCTAGACCAATTTTTTTAACACCTTCAGTAATCTCCCCTAAGCCCACCATTGTGAAGTTAAGCCTTACCGTGTTTTTCCCCGAGTCGTCGAGGTAGAAGGGTTTGCCCGGTATGACGGCTACACTGTATTTCTCTAGGAGCATATTGGCGAACTCCTCCGAGTCTAAGCTTGGCGGTAGCCTAACCATTAGGAACATGCCTCCCAAAGGCTTGTTGTAGGCAACCCCCTGGACGTACTCGTCTAGTGCTTCAATCATAGCATCCCTTTTCCTCCTGTACTCTTCCACCGCCTTCTTCTTTATCTCGTCGAAGAGCTTCTTCCTCAATATCCTCTCCACCAAGTGTTGAAGCGGGACGGGGGCGCACATGTCGCTTGGCCCCTTAATAGTCTTCAACAACTCGGTGAGTTCTCTTCTAGCCCTAATCCAGCCAATCCTCAGCCCTGTCCCGAGGACTTTGCTGAAACTCCCCACGTAGACGACCCTACCCTCCTTGTCGTAATATGAGAGGGGTTTGAACGAGCCCTCGTACACCAGATGGTTGTAAGCACCGTCTTCCACCACTATCAAATCGTATCGCGAGGCAACCTCGATCAAATGCCTCCTCTTCTCATCGCTCATGACAACACCGGCCGGGTTATGCCCTGTCGGTATGGTGTAGACCAGCTTGACCCTCCTGCCTTCAGACAACAAGGATTTGACAACGGACTCCAGGCGATCTACGTCCAACCCATCGCTTTCAAGGCTCACGCCGACTAGCCTCGCCCCGTAGAACTCCCAGTTTACGATAGTGTTAACGTAGCTGGGGTTTTCAACTATGACATGGTCGCCTGGGTCTATGAATATCCTCCCGATGAGGTCTATAGCCTGGCTACCACCTATAGTCACGATGATTTCGTCCTCAGCCGATTTAACGCCCTCGTGATCCTCCATGAAAGACGCTATAGCCCTCCGTAGCGATGGTATACCCTCGGTCGGCGAATAATTGCAGGACTTCTCTTCCTCCTCCAGCACCTCGGCTAGCATCTTAGCGTAGAGCCCGCGCGGGATAACGCCCGGGTCTGGTTCGCCGGCTGCAAAGGAGATGACCTTCCTCGTTGCAGATATCTCGGATATCTTGGATACAAGCGTCCTAATAGGTGACGGCTTAACATAATTTACCCTGTAGGAGTACTTGGACGCGCAATCCACCCTAAACACCCAGCCAAAAAGGAGAATATTGTTCGGGTGTAATAAACCTAGCCTACCGCCTGCGGGGACAACATTTTATTTAGTCGCGGGCGGATATCATCGTCTTCTCCTCGCCCTCTCCCCCGCGTAATACAGCGCCCTACCCTTCGACTCCATCTCATACGCTGGTTGAGGGTAGAATCTCACATCAACATGGTAGAATGTGTCAGAGAGCCCTGCAACCCTTTTAACAATTTTCCTCCTAAGCTTATACGCCTCTCTCAACGTTGTTTCAGGGTCGAGGTAAACGTCGATGTTCACCACGTAGAATGAGCTTAACCTCCTGGCTTCAACGCTTTTTATCGCTCCCCCCGAGCGGCTCACGAGATCCTGGATATTGTTCATGATCAAGAGACTCGCCTTGTAGTCTAGGGTCTCGCCTGTTATTATCCTGAAACTATCCTGTAATATCCCCTGAACACTGTGTATTATGAACACCGTGAGAATAAGTGTGAAAAG
>WYEE01000083.1 GCA_009904025.1 Thermogladius sp.
GGCTGAAGGAGGTTTGGAGCAAGCTTGGGCATCTCTCCCGGGAAAAACATGCTTGGGCAACAGCCCTGGGCGCCGTAGCATCCTACGGGACGGGAACGGCTTTCCAGGCTGCTTGGGGCCAGGACTTGATCTCGAGAGTATTCGGGTTCGACAAGTACACGGTGAGCATCTACCTGATGATCCTAGCGTTATCCTTCACGGTTTCAGCACCGCTTGTAGGGATAGTAAGCGACAGGGTGATAGGTAGGAGGAAGCCGGTCCTTGTAGCCTCTAACACAGCCTCCACCATCTCCTGGACCACAATAATACTCTCCATTCTCCTCCATAGCGATGTCATACTACTCTTAAGCCTCATACTACTCGGGGTCTCCATGGGCTTGCACATAGTGGCGCCTCCAATGGCTAAAGAACCCTACGGGGCGGACTACTCTGCTACCGCGACATCATTCTTCAACCTAGTCTTGTTCACAGGGATAGCCGTCCTCCAGAGCACGGAGCCCTTTGTAGGACCCCTATTCAACTCCCTGTTAAGCGTGGTTGTGTCCGTGATCGGCCTAACGATGGTGCTGGCGTGGTCTCGTGAGACCCTCAACTCTTAGGGGCAAATATGATTTTCCCGGGCACCGTGAAAGCCCTGCCTCTGACGTGCATCAATATCCTAGCTTTCTCTAGATTCCAGCTATATCTCTCGTAGAGGTCTTCCCTAACATGTATAGCGAGGACACGTGCGAGGACTAGACTAACGGATTCGACGTCGAGGAATCTCTCCACCCGGCACTCGAGGAACCCGTATGAGCCTTTGACCCCGGGTGCTCTAACCTGCTTCGACGGCTGTGGCTCAAGCTTCAACAGCCTCCATTTATCAGTGTTTCTCCCGCTGAGGCTGCCAGCCCGGTAGACTAGTGCGGCGTGCTCCTCACCCATAGCGTTCACTGTAAACTCCCCTGTCTCAACGAGATTCTGGTAGGTCTTAGTCTCCTTGTCTAACGCCAGGGCTATGATGAAGGGGTCATCGTTCACTGGCATAACCCACGAGGCAGCCATCGCGTTGAGTGAACCGTTTTTATCCATTGAGACAATAAGGTAGGCTGGTCTGGGATGTAACACGTGGTACTCGCTTGGGTCGATTGTGATGTAAGACTGACTATACCCCATGCGACCCACGCTATACCTCGGGCATTATGATATTAGCGCTGAATAATTAAAAACCCTGGGTGATAAATAAAGAGACTGAGCGGGGGTGCCCGAGCTAGGTCAAAGGGGCCGGGTTGAGGACCCGGTGGCGTAGGCCTGCGTGGGTTCGAATCCCACCCCCCGCATTATTCAACTATATTAGCATTGTAGCCCAATACGCTTGATCCGGGCTGGTAGTTTGGTTTTAGACGGGTTGAGGAGGATAGTAAAGAATTTCCTCGAGTCGAGAGAGTACGAGGAGAGCGTGGACGTATTCATCAAGGAATTGCAGAAGGAGCTTATCAAGAGCGATGTCAACGTTAGGCTTGTAATGGATTTGACTAAGAGGATTAAAGAGAAAGCTTTAAGCGAGAAGCCACCCCCAGGCTTGACTAGGAGGGAGTGGTTTCTAAGCATAGTTTCCGAGGAGCTCGTTAACCTGTTCGGCGGGGCGGAGAAACCCCAGGTGAAACCCCCTAGGAAACCCTGGGTTATACTGATGGTTGGTCTACAAGGCTCGGGTAAGACGACTACGGCGGGTAAACTAGCCTACTTCTACAAGCTCGAGGGCTTTAAAGTAGGGTTAGTGGCAGCCGACACCTTTAGGCCGGGAGCTTTCGAACAGTTGAAAACGCTGGGGGACATGGCGGGTGTCCCTGTCTACGGTGAGCCCGGGTCGCAAGACGCCGTCTCCATCGCGGTGAAGGGCGTCGACTTCTTCAGGGAGAGGGGTTTCGACATAATAATCATTGACACAGCGGGACGCCACCACAGGGAGGAGGACCTCCTCATGGAGATGGAGGATATAGCGAGGAATGTGAGACCGGACGAGGTTATTCTGGTCTTAGACGCCTCGATCGGCCAGCAAGCCTTTGAAGTGGCTTCTAAGTTCCATAAGAAAACACCCATTGGATCAATAATAGTCACAAAGCTTGATGGAACGGCGAAGGGGGGTGGAGCGTTATCGGCTATCGCAGCGACAGGCGCCAGGATAAAATTCGTCGGTGTGGGAGAGAAGATCGACGAGCTGGAGCTCTTCGACCCCAAGAGGTTTGTAGCGAGGTTGATGGGTCTAGGAGATCTGGAAGGCTTGTTGGAGAAGGTTAGGAAAGCCAAGGTCGAGCTAACCGAGAAAGATGTCCAGGATATACTTGAAGGTAGAGTCAGCATGAGGATCGTGTACAAGCAGCTGGTCAGCCTTAGGAGGATGGGGCCGTTGAGAAAAATCTTAGAGATGATACCGGGGGTCCAGTTGAAGATGCCTGCTGAGATAGATTCCAAGGTGCTCGAGGATAAGATGGATAAGTGGGTTGCCGCAATAAACTCGATGACGTACGAGGAACTAGACAACCCGGAGATCATAGATAGGAGTAGAATTAAGAGGATCTCCTACGGTGCCGGGGTTGATGTCGAGGACGTTAAAATGCTCCTGAAACAGTACGAGGCTGTGAAATCTCTCTCGAAGCAGTTGAAGAGGCAGAAGAACCTCCTCGCGAAAATGGGGTTTGACGCGAAGAAGCTGGGCGATTTAGCGAAGAGCTGACATACCATGCTTATTTCCTCGGCCTAAATTAACTTACACTCCGACAAATCAGGGGATCGAGTGGTGGCTGATGAGCGGGTCAGTCGTTGGAGAAATCCTGGATTCAGCTGAGCGGGTGTTAGCGAAGTACCCTCTATGCGACCACTGCCTTGGAAGGCTTTTCGCCAGGCTGGGTCGTGAACTAGGCAACGATGAGAGGGGGCGCGCGTTGAAGATCCTTCTAGCTATGAGGTTCACCCTAAGGGGGAATGAGCCTGCTGGTGAGAGGGACAGGGAGGTCTTGTCCACGCTTGCCAGGAACGCTGGGGAACCCTTCACAAGGCTCTACCTCAAGCTCTACAACCAGCAACTCGACGCTGAGAAATGCTATGTATGCGGAGGCATGCTCTCACGTAGCTTGTTCGACGAGCTTGCCTCAAAGATCGCAGGCGAGCTTAAGAAGGTGAACGCCTCAACCTTCTTAATCGGTGTAAGGTTAGGGGAAGGGGTCTTTGAGAGGGAGCTTGAGGTATTGAAGTTATCCGGCTTGAACTATAGCGAGTCTATTAAGAGTGAGATTAAAAGAGAGGTTGGGAAGCGTGTTAGCTTGATAACAGGGCTACAGCCATCTTTCACAAACCCCGATGCACTCGCTATCGTCGAGTTCCCAAGCCTCAACGTCTCCCTCGACATTAAACCAGTATACTTGAAGGGGATGTACTTGAAGCTTGGTAGAAACATATCTCACACCCCGTGGATCACGAGAGAGGGCGTTAAGAAATACCCGCTTAGCATACAAGAGTTCCTGGACGCCAAGTTGAGGGGGCTCTTTCAAGCCGAGAAAACCCTCATCCACGCGGCTGGTAGAGAAGACGTGGATGCACGCATGGTGGGCACTGGCAGGCCCCTTGTCGTCGAGGTTGTGAAGCCTTTGAAAAGAAGGGTTGAGATAGGGGAGTTGAACAAGCTTCTCCAGGCGGGCGTGATATCGGTTGTGGTAGAGGGCTACGCGACGCCGCGGGATGTAAGAGTCGTCAAAGAGGTTGTCGGAAGAAAGGCGAAGGTGTACAAGATCCTGGTGTTGTTGGAGGAGGATGTTGGAGATGACCGGCTTGAACAATTAGAAAGCTTCTTTAGAAACAGGGTTGTCACGCAGAGGACTCCGGCTAGGATATTGAGGAGGAAGAAGGATGTAGCTAGGAGGAGGAAGGTTTACGCTGTCAAAGCGATCAGGCTCGGGAGGAGGGTGGTTGAAGCACTCGTCTACTGTGAAAGCGGCTTATACGTCAAAGAGCTCGTACACTGCGACGGCGGGAGGACAAGCCCTTGTTTCCCAAGCGTGCTAGGGGTTGGGGCCCGGCCCCTCGAGCTAGATGTATTAGGCTTCACCGAGAAACCTGAGTAGAGTTTTAAAAGTCTAAACAAGCATTTTCTTTCAATGCTTACAAGGGTATTAACAATGGTTAAAGCACCTAGAGGATACAGGCATAGGACGAGGAGAGTTTTGAAGAAGAGCGTGAGGGAGAAAGGTGCTGTTCCGTCTCTCAGCAGGCTCCTAGTCGAATACAAGGAGGGCGATGTAGTGCACATCGATATAAACCCATCTGTCCACAAGGGTATGCCTCACAGGAGATACCAGGGTAAAACAGGCATCGTCGTCGGGAGAAGGGGGAGAGCCCTAATCGTGAGAGTAAAGCTTGGCGAAAAAGAGAAAACGCTCTTCGTGAGGCCGGAGCACGTGGTTAAAGCCGGTGCCGGTGGGTAGATTTGAGTAGAGTTGTCAAGATGAATATCCTCGAGCAGAAGATGTTATCAAATCCCGAGGCTGCTGAAATACTCCGCGGTTTGGTTGAGAGGATAAAGAGCAGGGAGGGTAACGTGTCTCCTCTCCTAGCGAAAACATTGAACTATCTTGAAAAACACTCCAAGCTCAGGGGCGGAGAGAGCGCTCAATCTGTTAGAATGTTTCTTAAAGGGCTTGGTTTCAAGGATGAGACGATCGTGATGATACTGAATATATGTCCAAAGACTATTGAAGAGCTGAGGATTCTACTAGATTACGAGGAGCGGTATGTAGAGGAGAACGTGTTAAAAGAGACGTTAGAGTACTTGAAGAACGTCTGCTCCTAGGAGTAGTCGTGTTCAACTGAAGATAGAGGTGAAAGCTAATATTAATCTCTTTCAAGCTTTAAAATAATGGTGGGCGACGAGAGAGGTCTGAGAGATTTTGTCCAGAAGACAGTTTGAAGCGAGAAGGGAGACGGGTAGAGAGCCTGCTATGTATGTCGTAGACTACTTGGAGACCGGGAATCCCTCGGATAGGCATTTCGAGCATAGAAACCAGCCTTTGGTTCAGGGGGTCGGGGTTAAATTCATCTCTCTGCTTGAGGCAACACCTCTCCCAGCAATTAGGATAGATATCTTCGAGAGAGTCGATTTAGGCCCCCACAGTAAGGTTAAACACATCCTGCACGTCTCATACGAAGACTTGACAAGTGTGGCTAGGGCGAATCTGCCTGAGGCTTTGAGAAGGATTGTGTTGGAGAACGAGCGGCTTTACGTAGACTTCTTCAACGTATCGGAGCCCATAAACATCAGGTTGCACGCCCTCGAATTACTCCCAGGTATAGGTAAGAAGACTATGAAGACTATTCTGGAGGAGAGGAGTAACAAAAGGTTTGAAAGCTTCGCGGATATTAAGGAGAGGGTGAAAATAGACCCCGTTAAAATAATCGTGGAGCGCCTGATTAAAGAGCTCCTTGGGGGCGAGAAGTACTATTTGTTCATAAAGCCGAAAGAGAGGGCGATAGGCGAAGTCTACCTAGGCTACTTGGAGAGACTGCATGGAGAACTATACTGACGGGGGAGATTCCACTAGTTTTCCCGCCATTCTGAAGAGGATCCTCGACAAGGTGAGGTCAGGCGACTTAAAGCTAAGGAGGAGGCTCAGCCAGCATATCACTTCGAGCCCTCGTGTGGTTAAATGGATCCTAGACTCGGTGGACAAGAACGTTGAAGTGCTTGAAGTAGGCTCTGGAACCGGTATCTTAACATACTTCCTCTGCCGGAACACTAGGAGGGTTGTTGTAGCAGTCGAGGTCGATAAAACTCTAGCCGAGTTCTCCGCTAGCATAGTGGACTGCCCTAACACCGTCATTATAGTGGGGGATATACTGGAGATCGATGTGGCGGCGAGGCAGGTTGTCTCAAGCGTCCCCTACGGTATCTCCAGCGAACTCTTGGCCAAGATATCTAGGAGTAACAGTGTTGAGAGAGCCGTGTTGATCCTCCAGAGAGAGGTTGTAGACAGAATTATATCAGGGCCCGGTAGCGGTAGCTACGGCAGGTTGAGTGTGATGGTGAGACTACTCTTCAACGTTGTACCAGGGCCTGTCTTCCCACGCTCGGACTTCTACCCGAGACCACGGGTAGACTCGAGAGGCGTTATCCTTGTTAGGAAGAGACTCTACGATGAGGAGGTGGCGTTGATCGAGGATTTAACAAGGGCAATCTTCCCATACAGGAGGAAAATTCTTGGTGGTGTTGTAGAGAGGGTTTTCAAGCTTGAGAGAGAGGAGCTGGAGTCGATCGGTCTTGACCCTAATAGGAGGGTCGAGGAGTTGGGGGAGGGCGATCTCACACGGTTGGCGAGCTTCCTGAGGTCAAGAGGATTGTTGTAGACGGAGTAGTATTGTCTGTTTTGAAAGACGTCTACGAGCCTAGTGATGACACCTGGCTTGCATCGAAGCTACTAGATTACTACAGGGGTTCAGATCTGTTCAGGAAGCTGGATGTATGCGTTGACATGGGCTCCGGCACAGGCTTCCTAGGCTTGTACTCGCTTGTCAAGGGGATCTGCGGGAGGGTTATATTCATAGATATAAATGAGAAAGCCCTGGTGAACACCTCGCTGAACCTGGGTTTGAACAAACTTGGAGGCCGCGGCCTCATCCTGGATTCTTCGACGGGGTTGAGAGACTCTATAGCCGAACTAGTTATCGCGAACCCCCCTTACCTACCCGGCAACCCCATGGACGATTTGGATAAAGCCTTTTATACGGGCCCGGAGGGATACGAGGTGGTTGTAGAGTTCATCCGCGAGGCGTGCAGGCTCCTACGTGTAGGGGGCTTTTTTATTTTAACGTACTCTAGCCTAAGCAATACCGGAGTTATCGAGAGGGAGATCGCGAAGTGTTTTGGAATAAATAAGGTGGAGTCTAAACGTTTCTTCTTCGAGGAATTGAGAGGGCTCCTACTAGAGAAGAGTGGTGTCCGCGCGTGATAATACGTGTAATTCTAGTTGGGAGTGAGGGCGCCTACAATCTCGGCGTTATTGCCAGGACTTGCATGAACTTCGGGGTTGAAGAGCTGTACCTAGTCAAGCCGAGGGTTGAACTGAAGGAGGCTTTAAACTATGCGGCTCGGGCGGTAGAGTACCTTGCTAGGGCTATAGTGGTGGAGGACTTGGAGGATGCTTTACAAGGCGTCGACTTATCCATATCTACCAGCGACGAGGGCTTCTCCAGGGGGGACGTGTTAAGGCAGGCTGTAACACCAGACAAGCTCCAGGGACTCCTGACCTCACGTAGAGTCAACAGGCTGGGGGTTGTATTCGGCCGTGAGAGCACAGGGTTGACTAGGGAGGAGATAGCCCGGACAGACTTTCTGCTGACTATACCGGCAAGCCCTAACTACCCTGCTTTAAACGTGGCGCAAGCCGTCGCGATAGTGCTATGGGAGTTGTGGAAGATTAAGGGGAGGGAGGCATCTAACATACCTCCTCTAGCCTCGAGGGAAAAGCTAGATAAGATCGTGTCTGTCCTAGGCGATTTAACCGATCTCGCTGTGACCCCGGAGGACAAGAGGAGGAGGGTTAAGACTGTGCTGAAGCGAGTTGTCTACAGATCCGGTTTATCAGAGCTTGAGGCAAGAGTTGTATTGTATGTGTTGATGAGGTTGAAGAGGAGGCTGATGAGTTAGAGTGCTGAACCCTACTCTGGGATGATCGTTGAACCCGGGTTACCTCCCTTAATCATTTCCAATAGGCTGCTCGGCTTCTTATAGTTGGCTATCTTAACAGTAATCCTGCTTCTAACAGCTATGTCGAGAGCCCTCAGATCTATGAGAGCGTAATCGCCTGGTATCTGCCTAGCCTCAATCAGCTGTGCCAGCCTAGAGGCTTCGATGACTTTCACAGGCTTGGCATCTGGGTGTACCCTAGGATCTCTATCGTACACGTACTCGACTGCTGAAAGGTCGTATACCTCGTTCAATCCAACCGCTTCAGCGACCTCGAGGAGAACAGAGGCCGTGGACTGCCCCGGCATCAAGCCGCCGACAGCAACCACTCTACTCGACTCGAGGGCCCGCAGCACATCGCCCAGGCTGGTCGGCACACCAGGGTAGGCTAGTGGTTGGAGCGCCGCTGCCAGCACCAGCGCGTTCAGCCTCGACGCCTCAATCCCGATCTCGTCGAGCCAGTAGTTCGATGAGACACCGATATTCCTCGCCAGGGCGATGCTCTCCCTAGCAACTCTGCCACCGCCGGCTACAATCACCACCTTGTACTCCGCCGACAGCTTTCTCACAACCTCAAGTAGCTCTACCAGGGCCTCCCTGTCATCGAATATCTTCCCTGTAACCTTGAGGGCAATAGTTTTCAAGCAAACACCCTTCTTTAACCAGGTTAGATTAGCTTTTAAACAATACTAATGCTTCAGACATAATTGGAAGGGGTCTACTCATTGTGCGGGATTATAGGGGTTTGTAGCGGGTTTGAGAAAAAGTATAATGCGGGCGAGATCGTTTATAAAGGCCTCCTCCGACTCGAGTACAGGGGCTATGATTCAGCTGGCGTGGCCTCGGTCGAGCAGGGTTCTCTGAGAGTGCTCAAGGGGAAGGGTAAGATCGCTGAGCTGGAGAAGAAGCTTGGCTTCAGCAAGGTTAAGGGGAGTGTGGTAATAGGCCACACGAGGTGGGCTACACACGGTGCTCCAAGCGATGAGAACGCGCACCCCCACACGGATTGCACGGGGACGATAGCCATAGTCCACAACGGTATCATAGAGAACTACAGGGAGCTGAAGGAGGGACTCGCAAGGAAGGGACATGTTTTTAAGAGTGAGACGGACACGGAGGTTGTAGCACACTTAATCGAGGAATTCTATAGGGAGGGGGATAAACCTTACGAGGCCTTCAAGAAAGCTATATCGATGATCAAGGGTAGTTTCGCGATCCTAGCGGTGTTTGCAAACGCGCCTAACATGATCTTCTTCGCCAAGAAGGATAGCCCGCTCGTAATAGGGCTGGGCGACGGGATGAACCTGGTGGCGAGCGATATACCTGCCCTACTCGAGTACACTAGGAGGGTTATAACGCTGAGGGATGGCTGGGTAGGATTCATAACGAAGGACAGCGTCTTCATAGAAGAGCTGGGTAAGGGGCCTGTCAACCCGGCTGACTACGTGAGGGTTGTGGAGTGGAGTCTCGAGAGCGCGAGTAAAGGAGGCTACCAGCACTTCATGCTGAAGGAGATACACGAGCAACCTAGGGCCCTATTAGACACGTTGTACGGTGTACGCAGCGACCCAGCTATCAAGGAGGCAGCCGAGATCCTCGCGGGGGCCAGGAGGATCTTCATCACAGCAGCTGGGACAAGCTACCATGCAGGACTCCACTTCGCTCTCTCGGTCGCTAGGATAACCGGGGTTCTAGTCACACCTTTCATAGCGAGCGAGTACGAGTCGTACAGCCGTGTAGTCCGGGAGGGGGACGTGCTGATAGCTGTAAGCCAGAGCGGTGAGACCATGGACACCCTGAAGGCGGCTAGGGCTTTCAAGGAGAGGGGTGCCAGGCTGATAGCTGTGTCGAACATTGTTGACTCAGCTATCCCAAGGGAGAGCGATCTACCGCTCTACACTAGGGCCGGCCCCGAGATAGGTGTCGCGGCAACCAAGACTTTCACAACGCAGACGCTACTCCTCTCACTCCTCGCCGTGGAGCTGGCTGCTACCAGAGGAGACTTGTTGAAGTCAGAGTACGAGGAGTACGTGGGGGAGCTCGCTAAATCCAGCGAGTACGCATCCAAGACTCTTGCCTGGAACGAGGGCATCGCGAAGAAGGTTAGCGAGCTGTTGAAGCTGAAGCACAGCCTCTACTACCTTAGCAGGGGGATCGGTTTGCCAACAGCCATGGAGGGGGCTCTCAAGATCAAGGAGATAGCCTACCTCCACGCGGAGGCGTACCCGGCCGGCGAGTCCAAGCACGGCCCTATAGCCCTCGTCGAAGAGGGTTTCCCCGTAGTGTTCGTGGTTCCAAGGGATGAGTACTATGAGAAGCTGATGCTGGGTAATATCCAGGAGATGAAGGCTCGTGGAGCATGGGTGGTGGGTGTGGCCCCGGAGGACACGAGCCTCCAAGACTTGTTCGACGTCTTCATCAAAGTCCCCGCCTCAAGCTGGATTACAACCCCTATAACACATACACCGCCCCTCCAGCTCCTAGCGTACTACACTAGCACGCTAAGAGGCTACGACCCGGATAAACCACGCAACCTGGCTAAAACAGTCACGGTGGAGTAGGTGGGAGGCATGCTCAACCTCGTCTTAGCCGCAGGCAAGCCAAGTATAGAGCTAGGCGTCCTCGTACCACCCCGCTCGAATAAAGTCGTCTTGAGGGTTCTAGGAAAACCCATCATCTACTACCCGGTGAGAGGGGTCTACGAGGCTAACAAGTCGACTATACACATCGTCTACAGGGCGGGCGAGGACGCTGTGCCGAGGGAGGTATCCACCGCAGTAGACTACCCCCTCGAGTTCATCGAGCAGGAGGCTGGTGGGAGTGTTAGAGATGCGATACTGTCAGCTAAAAGCAGGTTGGACAGCGTTGACTACTTCCTCCTTTCTTTCGGGGATTTAATAGTAGACCCTGAGGCCTACCTAAAACTCGTGGACACACACCTAGCCGAGAACCCGGATGCGACTATACTGGTCACCCCCGTTGAACCACACAACGTTGAAAACTACGGTCTCGTCTCAGTGGACGAGAACTGGCTTGTCAGAAGGGTTCACGCCTCCGGGAGGAGGACGGCTGAGGCGATGTACACTATGGCAGGGGTCTACGTTCTCCCAACCCGTATCCTGGATCACCTTGAGAAGGGCTTGAACCTGCCTGACGCCATTGAAGCCCTGGCTAGAAACGGGAGGGTGAAAGCAGTGTTGTGGGCTGGGACTTGGGTTGACGTGGGTTATCCAGCCGACCTGCTTGAGGCGGTATACCAACTGCTATCTAGGGTTAGGGACGTTAAAATATCCGGGAAGGCGGTGGTGGAGAAGACGGCTGTCGTAGAGGGGCCTGTCGTAGTGGAGGACGGGGCTTATATAGACCACTACGCTGTCGTTAAGGGGCCAGCTTACGTGGGTAGAGACAGCTTCATCGGAGCCCACTCCTTCGTGAGAGACTACGTTGACCTAGGCGAGAGGAGTAGGGTCGGGGCTTTTAGCGAGATGAAGTACTCGAGTATCCAACCCTACTGCCTAATGGACAGCAAGGCCACTATACTGAACTCGGTGCTAGGCGGCGAGAGCGTGATAGGGATAGGTGTCACCACACTCAACGTGCTACCATCCGAGGAGGCCCCGCCTAGGCTTAGGGAGCACGTTGTCAGGAGGGGGGTGTTTGAGAGGAAGATGGGGGCTGTCATAGCCTACGGCGCTAGAGTACCCCCATACACGGTCCTCACCCCGGGAGGCGTCTACAAGTAGTGGGACCACCTTGTTTAAAGACCTGTGAGAGTGGTTTCATGTTTGGAGTGAGCGGGGGTTGAGGGTTGGAGGTTATTGGTGTAGTACACTTGCCTAGACTCCCTTACGTGGACGTGAGAGTAGACTTCGACCTAAACACTCTTCTCGAGAGGGTTCTAAGAGAGGTTTCAATACTCGAGGGGTTAGGCTACGACGGGGTTATAATCGAGAACTACGGTGACTCACCCTACCCGAAGCGGGTGAGGGATCCTCTAGCTCTGAGCGTCATGGCGGTTGTCGTGAGAGAGGCCGTAAAGTCCACTAGGATGAGGGTAGGAGTCAACGTTCTACGGAACTCGGGTAGAGAAGCCTACGCGATAGCTGTCGCCACCGGGGCTAGGTTCATTAGAGTGAACGCTTTAACCGAGACCATTGTCAGCGACTCGGGGATAATCGAGCCCGAGGCACCCAGGCTTAGAGCCCTGAGGTCCAACTACAAGGGGGTTGAAGTATACGCGGACATCCTCGTCAAACACGCAGGCAGCCTAACATTACTCGCGGAATCCCTCCCAGGGAAGACTCGTGGGGGAGAGGTTGGGGTGTTAAGGGAGATAGTGTCCGACGCCGTGGAGAGGGGTGGTGCGGACAAGATTGTTGTAACAGGCTACAGGACAGGGGAGGCCCCTGACCCCGAGTTCGTGGGGAAGATGAGAGAACTGTCCCCCAGACCCCTTATCCTCGGGAGCGGTGCCACGCCGGAAAATATAAACATCTACAAGAGGCATGTCGACGGCGTTATCGTGGGCTCTTTCATAAGGGCTGGAGGCAGAGCCGGGAACCCGCTTGACGAGGAGAGGGCGAGGGCGTTTATAAGAGCCGCGAGGAGTTGAATCGTTTAAAAAACTTTCAGATTTCAAAACCAGGGCTCACATGTAGTAGAGCGCGTAGTCAACCGCAGCCTTAGCGTCCACGAGACCATACCCGTACAACGAGTCGTACCCGTAGGCACCTAAGTCTACAGCCGTGTAGGCTAGGACGTAGTACATCTGGCTTGGCGTCAACTTGGGTTTACCCGCCGCCAGCCTCAGGGCTTGTATCAACGCTGCTATCGCTGACACGTGGGGTGTAGCCATAGAGGTCCCGCTCATGTAGGCGTACTTGCCGCCTGGGTAGGTGGATAGTATGTTCACGCCTGGTGCGACTACGTCCGGGTACCTGTTGCTCCAGCTTGGGACGTTACCCTTCGAGTCGACCGCGCCGACAGCTATCACCTCCGGGTATGCGGCGGGGTAGTCTGGTGAAGAAGCCCCCTCGTTACCTGCAGCGGCTACTAGCACAACACCGTAGTTGTAGGCGTATTTCACCGCGTCGTGGAGAGTAGTGCTGTCGGAGGGGCTTCCAAGCGACATGGATATAACGTCGGCGTCATCACTTGTCCCGGGCACACCGTCGGGCCCTTTAGTAGCCTCGATAATACCCTTCGCGATATCGCTCACGTACCCGCTTCCAGACGCGTCCAGGACTTTGA
>WYEE01000108.1 GCA_009904025.1 Thermogladius sp.
GATAAGACTGTGCCGAGCGCCAGCACACTACTCTTCATTCTCTACCTAAGCTTGTTCTGCACTATAGTAGCCTCGATACTCCAAGTGCTGGGTCAGAAATATGTGCCAGCATACGCCGCTGCCACAATATACCTTCTAGAGCCGGTTTCCGCCATGATCTTCTCAGTGGCTTTCTACGGTGAGAGACCTATTCCCGAGCAGGTTGCCGGCTCTATACTGATTCTTATAGCCATCTACATTGCCTCGAAGTAACGGCTCCACTATTCGTAGGTTGACAAATAGATAGTTTTATTTTATGCCTCGGGTAAAATTGGATAAGGGGATGTGAGTGAGGGAGAAAGTTGATATCTTAATATCAAACACCTTACTTGTAACAATGAACAGTGAGAGACGTGTAGTTCCCAGAGGGTTTGTAGCTGTCAGAGACGGTGTTATCGTAGATGTGGGTGTCGGCGATGGGAGAGAGAAATATTCAAGCGAGGAAGTCATAGATGGGGCCAAAACGGTCACCGTCCCAGGCTTCATAAGCGCCCACACACACTTCTACGGTGCCCTCCTCACGGGTAGCCCCTGGTTCGGCAGGATAGAGCCGCCTTCAGACTTCATGCAGAATCTCCAGAGGATATGGTGGGCTCTAGACGTCATGTTATGCCACGAGGAGGCGTATGCAGCTGCCCTAATTGGCTCCATAATGTACGCCAAGTCTGGTGTAACGAACTTCTTCGATAATATTAGCGCTCCCAACTGCATCGAGAATATACTCGACAGCATGGAGAAGGCTGTGGATGAGGTTGGGTTAAGGGGGATACTCAGCTTTGAGGCCACACAGAGGAGGAGCCTCGAGGAGGGTGTGAGGGGTGTTAGAGAGAACGAGAGGTTTATAGTCAAGAATAATAAAGACCCTAGAAAGAGGGTTAAGGGTGCAATCTACCTCCACGCCAGCTTCACTGTTACAGATGATTTATTCAAGCTTGCTATGGAGGTTGCGGAGAAGCACGATGCGTTAATAGCGATCCACACGGAGGAGGGCCTAGTAGACGTCTACCACAACATCGAGAGATACGGGCTTAGGCCTATTGAGAGGATGGATAAGCTTGGTTTCCTGTCTCCAAGAGTCCACTTGGTCCACGCAGTCCAGGCCACTGATGAGGAGATAGCTTTGATCAAGAAGAGCGGGGCCCACGTGGCGCACAACCCTATGAGCAATATGTTGAATGCGGTCGGCGTCCCGAAGATACCTAAAATGCTCGAGCTAGGCATTAACGTAGGGTTGGGGGACGACGGCTATATCTTCAACATCTTCGAGAACATGAGGGCGGCATACCTAATACACAAGGTTTGGAACCTTGATCCAAGACTCATGACGCCTCTACAAGTGGTTGAAATGGCTACCGTAAACTCTGCTAAAATGTTCCACCAAGAGAGAGAGCTGGGGAGCATTGAACCCGGCAAGAAAGCTGACCTGGTTGTTATCAAGCCCAGGACACCTTCAACGCCTGTAAATGAGAAGACCATCTATGGACATCTAGTAAACTCGTTCTCCTCAGACGACGTGGACACAGTAATAGTGGATGGGAGATTCGTCGTGAGGGAGAAAAAGTTTGTTAACCTCAACGTGGATAAAGCCCTCGAAGAAGTCCACAGAGTTGTCGAGAAACTATGGGATAGAATGCTCGTGGAGGGCAAATACCAGCTAGATTACTTGAAATAGTTTTCTCAATAATATTTTTCATTTTTATCCAACACTTTATATAACCCCCACACGGTATTCTATGAGTTTATTTAATTGTCTATCCGTGAATACCATTTTTCTAATTCGGTATTAAGCTGTATTACTATTCCATTATTTATTATTGTTGCTTATGAAAAATTATATAAACCCTTAACAACTAATAATAACATAAGGGGATGTATATGGCTGCGAGAGAGCCATGCAAAAAGGCTATTAAAGTGAAGACGCCTTCTGGAAAGGAGTTGGAGCTTATCCCGAGAAAAGTCTGGCAACTCAACCCTAGTGGAAGGAAGGGTGTTAAAGTAGGTTTATTCCAAGACCCTGAAACAGGCAAGTTCTTCAGACAGAAGGTTCCAGACGACTATCCACTCTGTGGTTAAACCTTTTTTGTTTTTTAACAATAGAAAATTATTTTTACCTCGCCTCCTGGAATAATGATTGAGAGGTGTGAGATTGCCTAGTCTAGAAGTAGAGTTTGCGGGTCTCAAGTTCAAGAACCCCCTCATGAACGCTGCCTGCCCAGTATCGAGAGACGCGGAATCGATGAAGGCTCTCATAGATAATGGTGTCGGCGGTGTTGTGGCGAAGACTATTAGCGTTAAGCCAGCTATTGTCCCAAGGCCTAGCATGGCCGCTGTAGACAGGGGTATAACTAGGATGCAGGTCCTCAAGACGATTAAACCAGGGGATATAAGAATTGTCAACCTAGATAGCGGGAACAACAGGTTCATATTCGGTGTTTTAAACGCAGAGCTATGGAGCGATATACCGGCGGAGCACTACTTGGAACGCGAATACCCTGTTGTCCGTGAGTACTCGAGGAAGAACAATGTCCCCTTCATAGTGAGCATAGGCTATACACCTGAAGAACTCTCCAACCTAGGCCCTAAAGTTGAGAAAGCCGGTGCAGACGCCATTGAGTTCTCGACGCACTACATCGGGAAGGATTACAGGCCTGTGGTGGAGGCTGCTAAAGCATTGAGGGAGAGTGTGAGCATCCCGATCTTCGCAAAGCTAAGCCCCTTCACGCCAAACATACCTGAACTCGTTAAAGAACTCGAGAAAGTGGGGGTCAACGGTATCGTCGCCACAAACACTATCGGGCCTGCTTTAAGCATAGACGTTGAAACGGGTATGCCCATAGTCGGCGGCCCCTACGGATACGGATGGCTCAGCGGCCCAGCGCTTAAACCCTTAGCTCTAGCAATAGTCGCACAAGTAGCGTTGAACACGAAGCTACCTGTCATAGGCGTCGGGGGTATTAGCAGGGGAGTCGACGTTATAGAGTACTTTATGGCTGGGGCGTCAGCAGTCCAAATATGTACGGCGGCATTGATCGAGGGTCCAGGTGTCTTCAAGAGAATCCTGAAGGAGATTGAGGAATGGTTGGGGAGACATGGATACGAGAGCATTCTCGATGTAAAGGGGCTTGCCCTGAAACACCTGAAGCCGGAGCCGCGGAGAGTGTGGGCGGAGCCCCCTATAGTCGACCCTAAGAAGTGTATTGGATGCGGGTTCTGCGAGCAGGTCTGCAACTACGACGCTGTACACGTGCTACCAGACGAGAAAGGAAAGAGAGTGGCGAGGGTGGATGTAAACAAGTGTTATGGGTGCGGTTTGTGCACTAGCGTCTGCCCGACGAGGGCGATCACATTCAAGGAGTACATTGGCTAATCCGCTTTTTTCTTTTCTCTTCTTTTATTTAATTATTTAAATAATTGTCGCGCAACTCTTGATTACCGTTTTTATTTGTTTAAATAAATTTTTAACGCAGGCTTAAATAGGATGAGGCGTATTACAGTAAACTGGTGAATTCATGGGGTCTTCATTCTACGATCTTCTCACGTTAGATGACATTGATGTATCCGGGAAGAAGGTTTTCATGAGGATCGACATTAACTCTCCCATCGACCCTGAGACAGGTAAGATCCTGGATGACAGGAGAATAAGGATACACGCTAAGCATGTGAGAGAGGTACTAGAGAAATACAAGCCGGCCCTTGTACTGGGATCACATCAGGGTAGGCCTGGTGAAAGAGATTTCACAACACTCGAAGAGCACGCTGAGCTTCTAAGCAGGTACAGCGGCTTGAATATAAGGTTCGTCGACGACGTGATAGGCCCTGCCGCCAGGTCGGCTATCAGGGAACTAAAGCCGGGAGAGGTTCTTCTCTTAGATAACCTACGGCTTGTCTCAGAGGAGGTTGTTGAAGCGGCGCCGGAGGCACAGTCTATGACGATGTTTGTAAGAAGGCTCTCAAGTTTATTCGACTACTACGTCAACGATGCTTTCGCGACAGCTCATAGAAGCCAGCCAAGTATTGTGGGGCTCCCACTCGTCTTGCCGAGCGTTATGGGACCTTTATTCAGGAAGGAGATCAACGCTGTGGAGAAAATCTTCTCTTCAACTACAGGACCCCGGATCTTCATATTAGGGGGGTCCAAGGTCCACGACTTGATGAGGGTCGCGGAGAACCTGGTGAGAAACAGGCTGGCGGACAGAATTCTGACAATGGGTTTGCTCGCCCAGCTCTTTCTTTTGGCTAAGGGGGTTAGGCTAGGCGAGGAGAACATAAGGGTACTCGAGGAGAAGAACATCCTCACGCTGGTACCGAGGGCGAGGCTACTATTGATGAAAGGGGCGCCGATCGAGACACCCGTCGACGTTAAAGTCCACGTTGAGAAGGGTGATCTCGTCGAGAATGTGGCTATAACCAAGCTACGCGGCGTGATAAAGGATGTCGGTGAGACAACCGTTGAAATCTACAGCGAGTTGATTAAAGAGGCCTCTTTAATCGTGATGAGAGGGCCGGCTGGTGTTATAGAAGATGATAGATTCAAGGAGGGCACGCGGAGAATGCTCGACGCTATATATTCCTCCCGGGCGTTTGTTGTAATAGCTGGTGGCCACCTAGGCTCCATGATAGATGAGAACAAGGTTAACGAGAGAATCCACGTCTCAACTGGTGGAAACGCCTTGTTGCTTCTATTAAGCGGGGAAGAGTTGCCTGCTGTGAAAGCCCTCCAGATGAGCAAGTCAATATTCTACGGGGGTAAAAAGTGAAGGCTGCTATAGGCGTCAACGGATACGGGACCATAGGCAAGAGAGTGGCTGAAGCAGTAAGGTCTATGCCCGATATGGAGCTTAGAGGTGTTGTGAAATACACACCCGACTACACCGTCATAACCGCTTGGAGACAAGGCATCCCCGTATATGTCCCAGAAGGCAAGGAGAGTTTATTCGAGGAAGTCGGCGTTAAACCAGCTGGAACAATCGAGGAACTGTTGAAGTCGGTTAACTTGGTAGTTGATGCCTCCCCCGGCGGTAAGGGGGCCTTGAACAAACCGGCTTACGCTAAGTGGGGTGTTAAAGCGGTTTTCGAGGGAGGAGAGAAGCCTGATGTAGCCGAGGTGAGCTTCAGCACGCTCTGTAATTACAACGAGGGGTTGGGGAGAAGGTATATCAGGGTTGTCAGCTGCAATACGACCGGCTTGCTCAGGCTTATATGCCTGCTAGACAGACATATCGGTGTGAAGAGGGTTAGAGCTGTAATCGTTAGGAGGGCGAGCGACCCTAAAGAGGACAAGGGGGTTGTTAACACGATTAAACTGGACCCGCCGGCTATACCAAGCCACCATGCTCTCGACGTGAAGACTGTTCTCCCAAACCTGGACATAGAGAGCGTAGCCCTTATTGCGCCCACAACTTTGATGCACGTCCATATTGTGTATGTTAGATTGAAGAGGAACTCTAACCTCAACGAGGTTGTAGAAGTGCTATCCTCCACACCCAGGATCGCCTTGATAGAGGCCTCTAGGATGGGGATCGACTCCACCGGTAAGATCGTGGAGTTAGCCAGGGATCTAGGGAGGAAGAGATACGACATCTACGAGAACATCTTATGGAGGGATATGGTGAAAGTAGACGGAGACGATCTGACGATAGTCCAGGCAGTACATCAGGAAGCCATCGTAATACCCGAGAACATCGACGCTATTAGAGCCTCACTGGGATTAGCAAGTAACGTCGGGGAGTCTATGGAACTGACAGATAGATTCCTTAATATAGGCCTACTTCGTTAAATCCAGAATGGTGGTTACATGGCTGAAGCTCCAACTTATGAAATAAGCTTTATGCTGAGGAGGATACTCGTCCCGTTCGACGGTAGCAGTTTGAGCGTAAAAGCCCTGAACATAGCAGTAGACCTCGCTAGACACTACGGCTCCCACCTAACCGTCCTCTACGTCAAGATGCCCGGCGAGAAAGATGAGCCTCTAGAACTGGCTAAGTCGATAGTTGGCAGGAGGATTACAAACGTGAAGTATAAGGCTGTAGAGCTCGCTGGGAACGAGAGTATTTCAACGATCATATTGAGGGAGACAGTTGAGGAGAGCTACGACATTGTAGTCATCGGGGCACGAGGTAAAACAAGCTACTTTGACCTAGCTATTGGTAGTATACCCCTCGCATTAGCAGTGAACTCGACATCCTCTGTTCTAATAGTCAGATAGTTTTTTCCACTTCCTCAAGTAGCCGAGGGCTGCCTGAGGATAGTCTTTCAAGCTCATCCTCTCTAGTAGCCCGCTGTAGTAACTTGCCACACCGCTTGCAACAACCCCGGGATAACCCTTGGTGTGTAACTCGTTTGAAATAAGCTTGAAGTCTTTTGCTACCCCTGCCACCGTGAACCTAGCCTTCTTTTCCTCAGAGATCCTACTCCAGTACCTGTCGAAAATTTGTTTAATCCATGTGGCGTCTGCTACTTCAAGGAGTTTCGAGACATCTACATTATATGCTTCAAGTATTGATAGGGACTCGCCTATTAAAGCCGGGAGTGATAACGCAATATTGTTCACGGCCAGCTTAAGGGCTGTAGCTGAAGGTATCTCGCCGGCATATACGACTTTCGACGAGTACTCTGAAATAAAATGCTCGAGCGTGTTAAACCACTCTCTATTGCCGCCAACCATCGAGACCAGACGGCAGTCCGTAGCCTCGTCGACACTGCCGAAAACCGTCCCTTCTAAGTATCTGACCCCGTGCTCTAGGAGAGTTGAGGCAATCAGCAGACTCGTCTGGGGGGAGATCGTGGACGTATTCACTAGATAGCCTGTCTTAACCTTCTCATACACCCTCCCTCTAACTAGAACCTCCAGGTTCGCATAGTCGTCGAAGAGAGATACCACTGTGTAGTCCGCGTTCACTCCCTCTAGTGACGTGACTGCCTCACAGCCTATTCTACCACACAGTTCCACAGCCTTGCTTGAGGTCCTATTATATGCTATTACTTTGAATTGTTTCCTCGAGAGGCATGTTGCGATCGAGGAACCCATTAAACCTGTGCCAATAATCAGCACTCTCATTTCAAACCAGCCTCCAAGTAATATCTACCTAGCACTCGCCTCATATCAACTTTACCAGGGGTTTTCAGAACACTGTTAAATGAGATTTCCCAATATTTCTCCTTGTCACTGTAGTACATGTCTATTGCCTCCAACAGCTTCTTCTTGAACTCACTGTACTCTTTCTCATCGATTTCCTTCGACCTCGGATCATCGTATATGTTGATGAAATCCCTTATGTCCTCACCGAAAAACCAGCCGTTGATGTTATCCTCGATCACCTCTAGCGCCGCCCCATCACGCGAGGATAACACGGGTACTCCGTTCACAAGGGCTTTCATAAAACTAGTCCCGCTGGCTTCCCAGCCGCTGAAGGGGGTGAAAAGTAGGAGGTCGCTTCCTCGGAGTATCGTTCTAGCCGCGGGTATATCATAGTCGCTCACGTAGACCACGTGGTTTATCTTCAAATGCAAATCCCTGAATCTCCTAGCATAGTTTAACCCGTCGGAGTCTTTCGGGTGGGGTTTACCACCCAGCACGAAAACAGCCTTTACATCCGGGTTCTCCTCGATAAACCTTGCAATAAAGTAGGGTCTCTTGTATTTAGCCAGCCTCCTAACCCATGCAATAATAGGTTTGTCATCTACGACCAGGTCTGATTTAATGCTCTTCAGATATGAGACGAGCTTACTCCTATTATCCATCCTAACATTCACCACCCTCTCTCTGCTCAGCGTGTTCTTAGTGTAAGCTTCGAGGAGCCTGGCATCCATCCATCTTTCTAGGCTTATGCCGTTAGTTATCGAGATTATTTTATCGGCGTACTTGCTAAACAATTTCTTGGCTATCTCCTCCTGCTTCTTGGAGACAACTATTCCCCTACCTAGTTTGCTTAGAGCATAGTCGGTTAACGACACGTTGTCTCCAAGGAAGAGGCCGAACTCTCTGGCTATCAACCCTCCGGGGAAATAGGGATGGCCCCAGGGCCCGGGTGTGTGAATTACGATCCTAGCTCTTTCATTTATGTTCAATGCCGTCAATAATAACGCTGTATGGGCTTCCTCTAAGTCTATCACGCTCACGTTCTCCAATCCTATGAAGTCCTTTATGAACACTGCGGCCGATTTGGCGAGAAACGCGTAGACCAGGAATTGGTTTTCGAGAGTGTCAGCCATGTAAACCCTATCTGTTAGATTCCTAGCCCATTGTGGGCAAACAGCCTCGAAGAAGACTGCCCTGGCGGTTTTATGAGGGTAGACTAGGGGTTTGACAACAACCTCCTCGCCTTTCAAGGTCACAGTGAACTCGTCCCATGGTTGAAGTTTAGCTAAAACGCTTGAAACCTGTCTCTCGGGTTCTAAAATTGGTTCAACCCCGTTGAACCTCAGTTTCACATACCCCCGCCTGTAGAAGAGAGATAGAGCCCAATAATCTAACCCGATCTCCCCTGCCGTAAACAGTTTGTCTCCTTCCAGAACCCCTAAACCCCCGGCATACATTTTTAGCTCGTCTATAGCTATCTCAGGAGTCACACTCACTATAACCATTAGACCACCGTAACGAGCCTAGATTATTCAAGTGCTCTGAAAGTATTTAAGCTAGCATTTACACAGTGATGGAAAAAAGGTGTTAAATACGAACCTCCGCGATACGGCTATAAGAATCCTCAAAGAGACCCCTAGGACATTGGGGAGGGATGTAGTTAACGTTCTCGCGAGGTACAACAGGATAACTGGTTCAAGCGGGCTTTTAGAAGCGGTCAGCGAGTTGAAGAATATTCTCGAGAACGCCGGGTTACCGGCTCGTGTTCACGTGGTTGAAAACAACTCGAGAAAGGGTTTTATCGAGACGCCCGCTGGGTGGGACCCGGTAAGTGCGGAAGTCATGATAAAGATAGGTGGTAAAATCGTTGAGAGGCTCGACTTAGCGGAACACCCTACTCTACTCTCAGCCCATAGCCCCGGCGGCGAAGGTTGCGGCAGACTGACAGTCTGCGAAAAAGAGTGCTCCGGTGAAGCGGTGTTGACGAGCCTCAACCCATATGACGCGTATAAAGTGATCGACGCGAGGCTGATTCTACACTATGATAAAAACAGGTTCCACGAAGCCGTCCCCTACACGGGTCTATTCCTGCAGGAGCAAGAGGTAAAACATGGTAAGGTAGTAATGAACATACCCTACCGTCTTGCAACAGAGTTAATGTCTAGACTACTTGTGAAACCCGACCTAGAGATCGAAGTCTGCTGGAAGGCCGAGGTTAGATACCATAGTAAGGGGTTACCCATTTTAGTTTCATGCGGGGACGAACCCTCAGCGTTGGTTGTAAGCCATGTATGCCATCCCAAACCTGGGGCGCACGATAACGCGAGCGGGAGCGCCGCAAACTACTTGGCGGCTTTTGCTAGAAATATCATAGGGGATGCTCGCCTTAGATCGCTATGCCATGTCTGGGTTCCAGAGTATACTGGGAGTGTTTTCCTAGAAGAGATTCTCGGCGGGTTACCCGAGTACGTGATCAACCTGGATATGGTTGGATCGAAGCAGAGCGCCACAGGGTCTGTTCTCTCAGTAGTCAACCCTCCTCTCTTCATGCCCTCCGAGGCCTCAGCCGCCCTTTATATCTCGGCTAAAAGCGTCCTGGACACCGTGGAGAGTTTCGAGGGGGTTGCACAACCTTCTGTGAGATATGATGTGACACCATATAGTGCTGGAAGCGACCACGATGTATTCATAGCTTGGGGCGTGGACTCCGGTATGCTCAACGAGTGGCCTAGTAGATTCTACCACACCGACATGGACTCACCCGACACTATTTCACCATCGCAGGTGGCCAATATTGCTACTATCACATTGCTGTCAGCTATTATTCTCGGCGACAAAGGCTTGAAGGATAAGGCGACAGCAGTCTACAGGGCGTACTTGAAGTCCTGGTATCAAACGAAGTCTTTGATATACGGGAGGGAGTTAACGCTACCCGAATACAGGAAAATTGAAAAACCTGCTCTTAAGCTTGCATCACCTATATCGACGAGGTTTATCTACAAGAAGCTTGGTAGAGAAGCCTTCTACAAGGTTAGAGGTTTGAAGGGAGCCTACACGTATTTAACCGTATACGCTCCTCTATCAGAGGTGTATGGGATATCAGACCACTTGTCTAAATTCATTTCGGAGGAGTTTATTGAATGGAGTAGAGAGGAGATCGAGGTCGTCTCCAAGATTTGGGAAGGGTTGAAAACATATCTACGGTGATTAAATGCCAACAATAAGCATTCAACTAGACGATTTATACAGACTTCTTGGGAGAAGGCTTGATAAAAAGGATCTCGTCGACCTACTCACGAAGTTGAAGTGCGAGGTGGAGGAGTTCTCGGATACAATGTTAGTCTACGAGGCCAACCACGATAGACCTGATCTCTTCAGCGTCGAGGGGTTGGCGAGGGCGATCAAGAACCTTCTAGGTTTGCCGGCCAAGGAGCCGAGGGTCTCAGAGTGCGGAGTTGCAGCCTACGCTGAGAGAGTTGAAGGGAGGCCTTACGTGGCCTTCGCAGTGGTGAAGAATGTTACATTGGATGATGAGGCGTTAAGGCAGATCATCCAGTTACAGGAGAAGTTGCATGCTACATATGGTAGAAACAGGAGGAAGGCTAGTATAGGCCTATACGATTTAGACAGGGTTAAGCCACCTATCTACTACAAGAAGGTGGACCCGGATACAACAAGGTACAGGCCGTTAGGCTATGACAGGGATATGAGTTTGAGGGAAGTCCTGAAGTACACTGATAAAGGGAGAGAATACGGTTTTATAATAGAGGGAATGCCGAAGTTCCCTGTTATAGCCGACAGCGAGGGCAGAATACTTAGTTTAGCACCCATCCTAAACAGTGAGGATGCAAAGGTTACAACCTCGACTAGGAACATACTGGTCGACTCCACGGGCTTAGACCCAAGGATAGTGGTAGACATGGCCACTATAGTCGCTTTCAACCTCTACGAGAGAGGCGACGCCACGGAGTTGTGTATTGTGAAGACACTCTACGAAAACGGAATAGAGGTGGCTGCCCCAAGGCTTGAGGGTGTTCTACAAGAGATATCCTTGAAAGAAGTAAACGAGCTTATAGGTGCTAATATTACCGTTGAGGAGGCAACTGGACTCTTGAAGCAATTTGGTTACAAGGTCTTGGGTGTAAGAGACTGGAGGATCATCGCTCAAGCACCGCCTTACAGGATTGATGTATTGAGTTGGGTCGACGCAGCCGAGGATATAGCTATTGCATACGGATACGACAAGCTTGGAGAAGAGGCGGGCGAGCTGCCGCCTGCCACGCGTGGGGGTAGGGAGAACGAGGTTGAACACTTCTCGTATTTCCTTAGGAGTATAATGGTGTCCATGGGTTTCAGCGAGGTCGCCAACTACATGATGACAAACACTAACCTAGATGTAAATCTATTCGGCAGGAGAGTCGAGCCCATTGTTGTAGCCAACCCTATCAGCGAGAGGTTTACATCCATTAGAACATGGCTTACACCGGGTCTATTAGGTGTGATCGTTGAAAACAAGAACAAAGCCTCTGATTTCAAGATATTCGAGGTAGGGGACGTTGCATACGTGAGAGAAGGGAGGGTCGTAGAGGAGAGGAGAATAGGGCTAGCGATCTCCAACTACAACGCTACTTTAACAGACGGCCTAGCTGCGGTTAAAACCCTTGTCAACACTCTTGGTTTAAGCCCGCGTTTCGCCGATGGAGGTGTGGAAGGTTTACTCAAAGAGAGGACGGCTTTAATACTGATCGACGACGAAGTGATTGGATTCGTTGGTGAGGTCCACCCTGAGATATTGTACAAGCTGAACTATGATAGACCTGTTGTCGTTGCGGAAATCAACGTTGAGAAATTGTTAAAAATACTGGAGAGACATTAACTCACTGTGAGGATGAAGCTTGGAAGGGATGACCTTGAAAGGGATGAATTCACGGGCCTTTCTGAAAGGTAGTTGAAAGTGATAGATGTTGAGACGATTATTGTAATCGTGATCTCGGTAATCCTGCTGATTACAGGGTTTATATTGGAGTCAGCCGCCAGGAGTTCTTTACTTAGAAGGCAGGTAGAATAACTGGTTCTCCCATATTTGCTTTGAGAGGAGTTTTTTACCTACAAGGCTTTCAGCAGCTATTATACCTATCTCACCGTATATCTCGTTTACCTCGTTTGTCTTCAGAGGCTTCCTCAAAACATGATTGTAGACTTCTATGAAAGCCCTTTTGACTCTAATCCTCGGTAGAGTGCTTGGTTTAAGACAAGTTTGAACCCATGAACCCTCGTTCTCGAACATTTCTTTCAAACGTTCTAGTGATTGGCGGGATACAGGTTTAAGATTGCTTTGCCTCACGGGCCTGTCTATCGTTTTCAACAGGACCTTCCTCACTTTAAGCCTCCTAATTAACATGAAGTAGTCGTTCAAATAGTCGGTGAAGATGTTCTCGGCTCCCTGCCTTGCAACCACGACTTCCAGGATTAGCTTCTCCGTTGACTTCCTAGTATTATCAAATAACTCTCTTAGCTTCTCCAGGTATTCGCTCCTCGTTACATTGATTGATGGACGGTACAAGGTATTCCAGTCCATGTCCGCTATGTAAAATGGTATATGCAATTCGTCAACTAACTCGACAACGGCTTC
>WYEE01000019.1 GCA_009904025.1 Thermogladius sp.
TTATTAGAGACCTCCTTGAGAAGGCCGAGGAGGAGGCACCGGGGTTCAAGATATCCCTACTGAGATCTCATGCGAGAAGGGTTCTAGCGGTAGAGGGTAAGAGTGCTGAGAAGGCTAAGGCCTGCGCGAGCTGTGCTCTAATATCGGTGGGCTCCGAATGCTCTTTCTGCAGGATTACAAGACGGGCTCTAGGCTACCCTCTGGGGTTGCAGTTGAGACGCTCTATAGTAAATTCAGTCGGCTTCAACATTAGGACGGTGAGTAAACAGGCTTAACCAGTTGCCCCGCTACCCATTAAGCGTCTCCGCATGACCAGGATTAACATTACTGAGATAAGGATTACCGCCAGCGATAACGCTAGGGCTATCACAATTAAAACACTGCTCATCGGGCCCGACCCATAGCAGATTGGTATGAACAATATGACTACGCAGAAGCCCGTTGAAACGTTCATCATTGAGCCCGTGAACCCAAGAGCCGCAACCAGGATTCCAATCATTGAAACAACGATCCCAGCGAAGAACAATATTATGCCCAGGCGAAGAAGTTTGTTCAAGTAGCCCACCAGGCCATTACTATAGTTAGAGCCAGTACGATAATGATCATGATGACGCCAATAATTGCGGCTATGAGAGCGGCCCTCCTACTACTCCCGAATACGATGGGGAGGGGACCCACAATTAAGACACCCCCTCCCTCCACTTTGTTCTCCTCGCGTTCACCCGGGATGAGGCTCAGCACTATAAGGAGGAGACCTATGAGGCTTATTATGAAACCAACCAATACTATAAAGGTTAGCACCGTCTACCCCACTAGAAGATAATATCCTACCCCTCTTTAAACTGCTTCACAACTAGTCCACTTTTTCCAATTATGAGGCCACTCTTTAATATTAAAACACCCTCTCTTTTAACTACAATCCCAGACTATGATTTCCATGGGGTGTCGCCGCTGGATTTCAAATTGATTGTGGGAGGGGTAATAGTAGGCTTCCTTCTCGCCTCGCTAGTAGTTAGGAGTAGGAGGCCTAAGACGCCGGTTTGGAGTATAATGAATTTCACAGCTTTCATAACAGTGGTGTCGGGGCTCGTCGGCTTAGAGGAGCTTAGCAGCGTAATTAACCTCGATGTAATCTTATTTTTGATCGGCATGTTCAGTATTTCAAGCCTAGCCGAGAGATCAGGGCTGTTAGCATATATCGCGGGCAAGTTCATATCATTGTTCAAGACGAGGAGATCGCTTATACTGGCTTCTTCTCTTCTCTTCGGATTACTGGCAGCTATTTCGATGAACGATACAGTGGCGTTGATGGGCCCTCCACTAGCCTACATCGTGTCTAAAGCTCTTGGGGTCGACCCCAGAATGATGTTCCTGTTGCTTGCGTTCTCAATTACAATAGGCTCTGTCATGACTCCTATTGGGAACCCGCAGAACATGCTCATTACTGATAACTCGGGTCTACAAGCTCCGTTTGTGAGATTCGCGCTAACTCTATCGTTGCCGACACTGCTAAACTTGGTTGTAACACCTCTAGTGCTCATGCGTGTTTACGGCGTAGTCGATGGCAGGAGGAGTAAGATAGTCATAGTGTCCGAGGAGAAAATTAGAAGTAGAAGAGACGCGGCCCTGGCGATGATCGGACTAGTATCGTCGGTTACAGCACTCGTTTTAAACGATATTACAGTTACTGGGATTGCCCCACATAGAGGAAAGGGGCTTCATACCATTTATAATAGCTTCAGCGATCTACATGTTCTCGGAGGAGCCTAGGCGCATTCTAGCAGGCGTGGACTGGGGTACTATTGTCTTCTTCATCTCAATGTTTATAACAATGGAGGGTGTTTGGAAAAGCGGTGTGCTAAACCCTCTCCTAAACATGTTTCCCCTGAATAGTTCTTCGCGGATCTTAAACATTGTTTCTCTCTCCGTGCTCTCTATCATTGGAAGCCAGATCGTCAGCAATGTCCCCTTTACCAAGCTCATGCTAAATAAACTGCACGAGCTAGGCTACACCGGTAGCCAGGAGACCGCCTGGCTCACACTAGCGATGGCAACCACCATAGCAGGAAATCTTACATTACTTGGAGCCGCCTCGAATATAATTATCATCGAGTACCTTGAGTCGAGGATGGGGTATACCATATCCTTCATCGACTTCGCTAAAATAGGTGTTTTAATAACTTTGATAAACCTCGCTATCTACCTCGTATTCCTTATTGTGATCTAAACAAACTGCCTTGCCGCCATGATATAAAACCCCACTTCACCTCTCGAGGGGGATACCGGGTTTCGGGAGGCATAAGATATGAATTTAAGTCGCCCGACATCATTCTAAGAGAGTAGAGTGTGTAGACCCCTTTGCACGGTCAGGGTGATTTATTTGAGCGATGAGTTACCCGATGAATTGAAATTGAAGATGCTGAGGAAATTGATGCAGAGCCAGGCTTCCAAGAGAGATGAGAAGCAGGCGTTGCTTGAGGATCCCGAGAAAACAGTTTACAGTAAGCTATCAGACGATAGGGCTTTAGAGCTCGTTGAAAAGGCGAAACAACTTTATCCAAGCGAATATCAAATAGTCGTAAAGGTGTTGTACGAGCTGGTCAAGAGAGGAGTTGTTGAGAAACTTGATGGTCTAACTGTTCTAGCGGTATTGGAAAGGCTCGGTTTAGATGTCAAACCCGATCTCAGGATCAGGTTTGTGAAACGGGGGAAAGAAGTTGGGTTAGACGAATATGTGGAGTGAGGATGTGAAAAAGAGGGGATGAAAAATATCTTGTGAAAAATGTTTTACTTAACACCATACATTGTTAGCGCTAGCACAGCCATCTTAGTCCACAAACCGTTTTCGGCCTGCGGGTATATTATCGACCTCTTAGGGTCGTCTATTACCTCGTCGTCTGCCTCGAATCCTCTGAATATTGGGAGCACGTGCATTAAAACGCCGTTTTTATCCATCAAGTCCATTAACTCTCTTGTAACCTTCCAGTTCTTGTACTTCTCGTAGATCTTGAGTTCCTCATCCTTGAACTTGCTATACCCTACCTGAACAAGCGTGGGCGTAGCCCAGTTCCTCGGGAAGACAGCGTGGGCTCCTCTTAAAGCTTCCTGTAGGTTATCGGTTATCTCGAGTGAGCCGCCGTGGTCTCTGGCGAGCTCCCTGGCTTTCTCAACCAGCTTGGGGTCTAAGTCGAATCCTTGGGGTCTCGCAATAACGACGTCTACCCCGAACCTTGGGAACAATATCATATCTTCCTGGGGGCTACACCATCCTCTTATCTCAGGGCTGTACGCCCACATTATCACGTATTTCTTGCCCTGCGGGTTCCCGAATTTCTCTATGAAACTGTATATATCCGCCAAGCCCTGCGTCGGGTGGAACATGTCGTCCGCCATGTTGATCACCGGGATTTTAGCCGCTTTAGCCATCTCCCTTATGTAAGAGTTGCCGACACCGTAGAGGTAGTCGATGGCCTTGTCGAGGATCCTTATACCTAAGCCGTGGCCATACAAGTCATACATTGCAGCGACGTCTTTTACCGCCTCACCAGCCTTCTCCTGCTTCCCGAAAGCCATTCTCGTAGTAGTAGCGTCGATATAGGCCGCGTGCCCTCCGAGGAAGTACATTCCGGACTCGAAGGCTGCTCTAGTCCTAGTGGAGGGGGCGAAGAACAGCATGTAGAAGACTTTCCTATCTAGGATTTTCGGGATAGCCTCCACGCCATAGTAGCCCGCTATATGCTTAAACTCCTCAGCCAGCTTCAACGCTATATTTATCTCCTCGTCGCTCCACTCCAATGTTGATATCAGGTCTTTACCGCTTAGCTCCCTGACTAGATACCTTAACGAGGGCATCCCACCACCCTCTTACTAAAGCCTAACATGGGGGTGAAGGTTAAATACTTCAACATCAACCAATAACCCAGGAAAATTTTGATTGGCGAAACTGGTAGAAGACAAGGCCTAGTCTTATCGTTTAAAAGCCTTGGTTGAGGTTAAGGGTTTTCTAGTGAGGTTCATGAGGAGGCTTCTCCTAGTATCCCTAATAGTTATGATGGTTGTTGCCAGCGGGACAGCCTACTACATCTCCACTAGGCAGGCTTCGAGTCAGCCGAAAGTACTCGTCTACGCTTACAACGATAAGATTACCGGAATAGACCCTAGTCTAGAAGATGACACGGGGCTGGTCGTGCTAGGGAGCGTCTACGAGCCACTCCTCTACTATGATCCTTTGAGAAATCAAACAATACCTGCTCTAGCTGTAAGCTGGGAGTCTAAGGAAAACAACACGGTCTGGATTTTCCACTTGAGAAAAGGTGTCGTGTTCCACGATAACTCGCCTTTCAACTCCACCGCGGTTGTAATAAGCATTCAGAGAGCTAAGGAAGTCTACGAAAAATACGGTGTGGGCTTAGGTTACATTTGGGAAGGTGTTAAGGAAGTTAGAGCGCTGGATGATTACACTGTTGAATTCAGGTTGAAGTATCCCCAGAGACTGGATTTGATAGCAGCCTCCAGCTATGCCGCTTTCATATTTAATCCAAATGCTCTCGCGAAAGCCGGTGTATCGGATTACACGGATCTAAAGCTGAGGGATTGGTTTAATAAGGGTGCCGACGAGGGCACCGGCCCCTACATGATTGAATCATACGACCCCTATAACCAGATCGTCTTAGTTAAGTTTGATAAATGGTGGGGATGGAGCATTGTGAGGAATGATAAAGCCCCCGACAAAGTTGTGATCAAGATTAAGACTGATCCGCAGGATCAGTACAATGGACTAATAAGCGGAGAATTGGATATAGTCACAAGCGTTCCAAGAGTAAGCATCCAGGACCTAGTTAACAAAGGCTTCAAAGAGTTAAGAATGAACTCGTTCCACAGTTACTTCCTTGTCTTCAACACGAGGAGATACCCAACAAACATCACGGAATTCAGACTGGCAGTATTATACTCTATACCATGGGATAGAGTAGTGGATCAAGCTATGAAGGGGTACGCGTTGTTAGGCAGCGGCTATATTCCCCACGGTTTCCCCGGCTTCGTGGAGGGCCTCTCATTCAAGCAGAACCTGACCCTTGCTAGAATCTATCTGGAGAAGAGCGGTGTCAAGCCCGGTGTCACGATCGAGTTCATGTATCAATCCGATTACGTCGAGGAGGAGGATTTCGCCAGCATACTCAAGACCTCTCTAGCTCAAATCGGTGTGAACGTCAAGATCATACCTTCTACATGGGAGTCCATTAAAGAAGCCGGCAAGAGTGTCTGGGAGAACCCGGATAACACTCCTCACTTACTTGTAAACGACTGGTGGCCAACAATAATATCACCGTATGATTATCTCTACAACTTATTCCACGGCGAGAGCAAGGAGTGGAATTGGAGTGGGTACGACAACCAGACTTTCAACCATATGATAGATGAGGCTTTCGCTTTAGAGGGGTCTGATTACGGTAAAGCAATGGAGTTGTATAGGGAGGCTCAAGAGACGTTGTTTACTAATGGCGTGGCAGTGAATTTATGGGATGAGGTGAAAGTCTTCATCTACAATCCGAGGGTAACACTACCGAGCGTGGCTGTGAACCCATTGTACATGTACGTGATATTCTGCCAGTACGTACAGGTGGCATAGTGTTTGGTCGCTAGCCTAAACTACCTCTTCAAAAGGGTTTTTTACTCTATTCTCGTTGTAATAGGGATCATCATTGTAACATACCTGCTCATAATCCTCTCACCCGGAGACCCGGCTGCGAGGTGGGCGGGTAATCCGAGAGGCCCTGGAGCCGAGAAAGCCATCGAATTAGCTAGAATAGACCTCAACCTGGATAAACCATTGTACCTCCAGATAATTCTATTCATATACAATGTTCTAACCGGAAATCTAGGCGTCTCTATATCAACTAAAACACCGGTCTTAACAGCCATATGGACACATATGTCTTCAACTCTCGAATTATTGATCTTCGCATACATAATTGGCATACCCATAGGTGTTTTACTTGGTGTTTTCTCCTCGCTTAGAAGAGGTTCATTTAAAGGAGACGTTCTTGAATCAATTGGTTTTATAGTAGCTAATACCCCTTCTTTTTGGACGGGTATGGCTCTTTTCCTAGTTTTCTCCGAGATCCTCGGAGTTTCATCATATGGAAGAATAGATGTTAAGCTGGCTACGATCATGGGTTTCAAACCTATAACAGGCTTCTACCTCATAGATACGTTAATTCAGGGAAACATCATTCTATTTTTCGACGTATTAAAGAGGCTTATACCACCTGCCATAGTTGTCTCGTTATACCCTATAGGAACAGGTATAAGAGTCGTCAGGGTGTTAATGTCAGAAGCACTCAGCGAAGACTATGTCAAACAAGCTATAGCCTTAGGCGTGAGCAGGAGAACGGTTATATGGGATTACGCGTTCAAGGGGACTATACCTGGTTTGACCCAGGTCATGGGTTTGTCCTTCGTTTACAGTCTGGTTGATGCAATGATAGTTGAGTACGTTTTTGGAAGAGAAGGGCTAGGAAGCCTACTTGTAGGCGCTGTAGTATCAAACGATTTCAAACTAGCTGTGTCCACGTTGATCGTTATCAGCAGCTTCTACATTATCGCGAACACTATAACGGACATAGTCCAGGCATGGATTGACCCAAGGGTGAAATTATGACAATAAGGCTTCCAATATTGATAAGAGGTGTAAGCTCTACTTTCAAGAGGGTTTGGAAAAGGAGAATGAGATTCAGGATCGGGTTTATAATAGTTTCAGCTGTAACACTGTTAGCCGTGGTCTCACCTTTCATAGTACCCTACCCGAGCGAGGGATGGGGGTTAATCCCATTAAACAAGACGAATGTATCTGGCCAACCCCCAAGTCTCACTCACTTATTCGGCACAGACGACAAGGGTAGAGACTTGTTTTCTAGAGTTTTACTAGGCTCTTCTACAGCGCTCCTCCAAATAATCCTCGTAGTAGGGGTTAGTCTGGTAATCGGCCTGACACTAGGTGTCTTAGCCTCATACTACAAGGGCTTAGTCGAGTACTCCTTGAACTACCTCATAGAGGTTTTCCTCGCTCTCCCAGCTATATTGATCGCCATCCCGTTGAAGATAGCTTTGGGACCTGGGTTGCATGTTCTAATAGCCTCGATGGTGTTAACCTGGTGGGCCTGGTATGGAAGAGTAGCCTCGGTTTATGCGAGAAGCGTTTGCGAGATGGATTACGTTACCATCCCAAAGCTATCCGGACTACCTGGTTACAAAATCGTGGTCAGGCACGTTCTAAGAAATGCGAGCCCGCCTGTGATAGTCCAGGCTGTCACCGACTTCGGCAGCGTGTTGCTCGAAGCTTCAGCTATAAACTTCCTGGGCTTCGGCCTCCCGCCGGACTACCCTGACTGGGGTGTAATAGCTCAGAACGGGCTCTACTATATCACAAAAATGCCTTGGATAAGCCTTATACCAGGTTTCTTCATTATGGTAACAGCTCTCGGTTTCAGCATGATCGGCGATGCTTTGAGAGACGAATTAGACCCGAAGCTTAGGAGGAGGTGGAGGTTGTGGTTCTAGCCGTTGAATCAAAGGGCCTGAGCATCGGCTACCTAGACGAAGAAGACAGAGTTCTATGGGTAGTTAAAAAGGTTGATATAGAGATCGAGGAGGGCGAAGTTTACTGTCTTGTTGGTGAGAGTGGTTGTGGCAAGACTACTCTAGGAAACTCGATCGCCGGTGTGCTACCACCTTATTCTGTTACGAGGGGCGAGCTAATAATTTATGGGAGGCGTGTTATCAAGGATGACTTAAGGTTCTATGAGGGTGTGAGAGGCAAGCTTACCTCTTACATCCCGCAGAACCCTGGTTCATCCTTAAGCCCCTACATGAGGATATGGGATCAGTTTTGGAGAGTACTGAGAGAGCAGGGTCTCGACGAGAGGTCTGCTAAGGAGAGGGCAACCGGAATATTGAAAACTCTCAACCTCGACCGGGGCGTTCTGGAACACTATCCCCATGAGCTGAGTGGTGGGATGCAACAGAGAGTTGCCATAGGACTAAGCCTGGCTACGGGGGCTAAAGTGATCGTGGCAGATGAACCTACATCTAGCGTTGACGCACACTTAAAACTCCAGCTGATGAGGCTTTTCAAAGATGTGAGAAATACTTATGGTGTGACGATCGTCTTAATCACACATGACATACTACTAGCCGGTAAAGTATGTGATAGAATCTCAGTTATGTATGCTGGAGAAATCGTTGAGGAGGGCGATTCAATGAGTGTTTTAACGCGACCCCTACACCCATATACGAAACTCTTAGTTGACGTTGTCCCGGTGCTGGGCTTCAAGAGAAAGCTGGCCTCCATACCGGGAGAACCACCTAAACCAGGCTTTCTCAGAGAGGGCTGTTACTTCTACGAGAGATGCCCGTTTAGAGATGCGATCTGCTTGAATCATGTGGAAACACAGATCATAGACGGGAGGAGGGTTAAATGCCGGAAACCCCTGGTAGACAAAATTACCTCGTGAAAATGGAGAACGTAACAGCCGGCTACCTCAACGTCACATCATTCTCATCCCTAACAAAAACCTTCACCCCTGTTTTAAGGAATATCAACCTCTCCATGAGAGACGGCGAGAGAGTAGCGGTTATAGGGGAGAGCGGTAGCGGGAAAACAACCCTCCTAAAAGTCATACTAGGGCTCCTAAGACCGGTTATGGGCAGGGTGCTGATTGAAGGCCTAGACATCTATAGTTCAAGGAAAGCATGGCTGAGAGCAGTCAAGAGGATAGGGTATGTTCCTCAGGATCCATTTAAGGCACTGGATCCCAGGGTGAAAATAAAAACAAGTCTAATGGAGCCTCTCGAGACCACAAGCTATTCGAAGGAGGAAGCGAATAAGCTTATAAAAGAGGCGGTCAAACTAGTCGGGTTGCCCGAGGAGGTTCTAGACTATTATCCGGCAAGTCTGAGTGGAGGGATGTTGCAAAGGGTTCTAATAGCCAGAGCATTGATCAACAGGCCGAGGTTATTCCTCCTGGATGAACCAACTTCCTCACTAGATGTCTCAACCCAGGCTCAGATAATCAACTTGATCAACACGATTTACCATAATTACAAGATGGGTGTCCTCCTAGTAACACACGACTTGGCTGTAGCCCAGTACTTAGCCGAAAGGGTGATTATACTTAGAGAAGGACGTATAGTGGAGGAGGGATTCTTTGAAGATGTTATCCTTAACCCTAGACATGAGTATACAAGGTTGCTTGTTAAAAGCTATATGATGGAACCCGTCTAGAATTAAAGGTAAGCGGGTTGATTATGTTGGGTTGAGAGGGGGTTTGGTTGAGTCAGCAAATAATTGTGGGAAAGAGGCAGTATGATGTTCTGAGGGTGGTGGCCGAGCTAAATCAAGCGGATGTCAACACGCTGGCATCTAAGATAGGAGTTCAACCGGAGGACATTATGAGGGATCTTGCAGAGCTGGCTAACAGAGGGTTATTAGAGGTTTCGACAGAACAGAAAACTGTGCACGAACTCACGGAGCACGGTAAAAGATACCTTGAGAGAGGGTTGCCGGAGGAGGTCTCTCTAAGAGTCTTCAGACAATGCCTTAATACTAACGTCAGAGAATTCCTCGAATGCCTGGCGAATAGGGCGGGTTTGAGTAAGGAGGATGCAAACGTTGCGTTCCAAATTCTCGTGAGAGAGGGTTGTTTGAAAGTAGATAGAGACGGCCTCGCTAAGCTAAATGATGAAGTAAAGTGCCTCGGCCTACGGGAGGAATCGGCCTACTTAAGGTACATACTCTTAACAGTTGAAAACGGTCTTGAACCACCTCAAACATTGGTTGAAGTGTTGAAGAAACGTAGAATGATCTCCACAAAGAAAAGGAGCGTGGTTTTAGTTAAAGCGAAGGGGGATTTAAAGGAGCTTATAAGCCGTGACATAGTTGTCCCCAAGCAATTGTTAACTGTAGTGCTACCATCCCACTACGCTCAGTTAGAAGAGGCTGTTGTTAAAAAATTCGATTTGTCAATTCCTCCGCCTGGCTTGAAGCCCTCACTATCGCACCCGTTCATGGAGTTCATAAAACAACTACGCGAGGTACTCGTGGCAATGGGCTTCGAGGAGGTTAGAGGCCCCCACGTTGAAGCCGAGTTCTGGAACTTCGACGTATTATTCCAACCCCAAGACCACCCCGCAAGAGAGATACACGACACTTTCTTCGTAGTTAACAAGGCGGTCGTGGACGTACCATCCGAAGCATTTGAGAGAGTGAAGAGGATCCACGAAGCAGGCTGGAAGTACAGCTGGGATCAATCTAGAGCTCTACGTCTTGTGCTTAGAACACAATGTACAGCCGTCTCCGCTAGGACCATCTACAGCAGGGGAGGAGGAGAATACAGGGCTTTCACCATAGACAGGGTTTTCAGGCCCGAGAACCTCGACGCTAAGCATAGCATGGAGTTCTACCAGCTCGACGGGATTATAGTTGGGAGAAACGTCAACTTCAAGCATCTCCTCTACTTCTTCAAAGAGTTTGCTTCAGCACTCGGCATTAGAGAAGTATGGTTTAAACCAGGCTACTTCCCCTTCACGGAGCCCAGTGTTGAAGGCTACATAAAACACCCAACCCTAGGATGGGTGGAAGTATTCCCAGGCGGGATATTCAGGCCTGAGGTAATGGAGATACTGGGGGCCAAAGAGTATAAGGCCGCTGCTTGGGGTATAGGTGTCGACAGGCTTGCAATGTGGTTTATGGGCGTAGACGACATCAGGCAATTGTTTGCTAGAGATCTAGATTTGCTAAGAGATATGGGTAGGAGGCCTCTCCCATTCTTTATCGGGAGGGCTAGTGGGCGAGACGTCATCGTGCGTTCAAGACCAGAATAAATCGAATCGAGGTGCTATAGGATATCAGTTCATGAGATGAAATTATTCGTCTCCCAGCTACTCCACGCTGTTACTGAACGGAAGATCAGCTATGAAACGGCTTTCAATTACATCACGCGGAAACAAAGTTTTAGGGGGGCGACAAGGAAAAAATTGTTCAAGCTAGGGTACGAGACGCTCATATACTATCATTCGATTAGACTCCTAGCTAGGAGAGAGGGTTTTAGCCAAACACCCTCCGGGATAGCCTCTTACATGTCGTCAAGAGGTTTTGAGATAGAAAAAATTGTAAAGGAGGTTGAGGAATACGCTGATAGTATAGGCGGGATCAAAGGGCTTGCTGTAAAGTATGGTTACCCCTCGCTCCTGGTGGAGAGGCTGAGCAGCCATGTTGATTACGAGGAGCTTGAGAGAATTCTGAGAAGCCTAAATACTAGGAAGAGATGGCTGAGGGTTAACATCCTAAAAACTAATGTTGAGGCAGCCTTAACCTGCCTTAGGGATGAGGGGTTTAAATATCAAGGTTCCAAATTCACCGGCCTATCCTACAAGCTGTTAGGAGGCGCCTTCCACTCCATGAGGTCGATTAAGTGCGTGGAGAAGGGCCTCCTCGTCCCCCAAGATATTTCAAGCGTGTTAGCAATCCAAGCCACAGGGCCCTTCGAGGGCACATTGCTAGACGCTTGTAGTTCACCAGGCTTGAAGCTCCAATTAGCCTTGTCTATAAGCAGAGGCTTGAGAGCAGTTGCTGTAGACTACTCGCCTCGAAGGGTGGGATACATTAGAGAAGTCTTGTCAACATACGGGGGGTTGGAGAGAGTTGTCGTGTTAAACGGGGATTCAACTCTATTAGAGTACAGGTTTGTCTTCGACAAAGCGTTGCTGGACGTCCCGTGTACAGGCACTGGTGCTATTTACTCTGACCCGACTGTTAAAATAAGGTTTTCACCTTTGTCTCTCGAGCGGTTGAAGAGTATTCAGTTGAAGCTTCTCAGGCGGGTGTTAAGGAGCAGTAGAAGAGTCATCTACATCTCATGCAGCATTCTGCCCGATGAAGGGGAACTCATTGTAGATGAGGCTATCCGCGAAAATCTCGTAGAGCCTGTTCCCTTGAGGGAGCCTTACTTGTCTAAAGCCTACAAGGGGTTTAAGTCAGGTGACAACACATATAGGATCATGCCTCATATAGTGGATGGGCAAGGAATGTACCTCGCCGTATTAGAGAGCAGGGTGTACACTGGTTGAGCCTTGAACCTGTTTACGGCCCCCATCCCAGTAGGTGTCTAGGGGTCTCCCTCGGCGTAGACCCAATAAGCTTCTCAACTTCTTGCTACATGGCTTGCGCTATGTGCAGTGTCCTCAACCCCATAAGGTCTCTTCTAAAATACCATGCTGGAGAGCTGGTTAGAAGCGTAGAAAGGGATTTGCAGGAGAGAGGGCTGGAGATTGATACGATCTACGTTTACGGTTCCTCAGACCCATTCCTTTACGATGAGTTAACGGAGCTCATTAAAGGCCTTAGAGAAGTTTCGGAGCAACAAGGTTCAAGACTCGTTGTTAGGACGCTAGGGTATTTTCAAAGGGCTCTGGAAGCCGTTGTCGAGTTAGTTGACGAATTGCATATACCATTTTACATAGCGGACATGGACTGGAATACCTTGTACCGTCCATCAATCAATGTAACGAGGAGCGAATACCTGGAGAAGCTAA
>WYEE01000004.1 GCA_009904025.1 Thermogladius sp.
CCAGGTAGACCTCTGCTTTTACATCCGGCTCCTCCAAGCATCACACCCTACTAGACGATGAATTGAGTGCAGGGATCTCTTTTAAACGAGGGAGCTTAAGAGAATTCCTCAACCCCCCGTTGAACCCCCGGGAAAGCTCGGCACACTCCAGAGCTGATACTCTGAAATCTAGGAGAAGGGTCTCCTCGAGTTAACTTGCTCGTCCACTTTGCTTCCACTCCATCCCGAAACCTCCTAGGGTTCTCGCTTCCGGGATTAAACTGATTAGTAAATGGAGTCAGCGGATGTGAACTCGAGGGTGTGTAGCTGTGAACCGTTTGCCCCTAGATGCTCATCCTTATTATTTATTGCATCTAGGGGATTCCTCCTCGCCCACTCTTTCACTGGTAGCACTGCTACCTCGAGGGTGGGTTCACTGGGCATCGGGGTGAACGGCACGGGCCCCTGGAAATTGCCGAATTTATCGGGGCATCACCCCTCATCGGCTCAGAGTCGCGGAATCAAAACCTATAAATCTAACCCCTAGCCATCAACTACGAAACAGCCCTCTCGGGAACACTCGCACTTATGGTGGTGGGGAGCTCAGCGAATGGATCCAGTGGCTGTTTTAAGGGGAAACCGGTCGTGTTAACTCGATTTCTCTCTCTTAACGGGGTGTATAGCGTCCTTGGGGGCTCTGTTGAATGGCTCAAGGTATTTCCTCAGAGCCTTCGGGATCACAACCACGCCGTCGGGCTCCTGGTAGTTCTCGAGTATACTCGTTATAGTTCGAGTGCTCGCGATGGCCGTTGAGTTGAGCGTGTGGACCAGCTCTCTAATCATCCCCCTCCTCCTGATGAGCCTTATCTTAAGCCTGTAGGCCTGCCAGTCAGTCACGTTGCTACAGCTAACCATCTCCCTGTACAGGCCCTGGGCGGGCATCCAGGTCTCGAGGTCGTATTTCTTGGCCGCCGGGGCCCCTAGATCACCGCTCGCGATATTGACGACCCTGTAGGGGAGGTTCAACCCCTTGAACAATTCCTCGGCGTTTGATATAAGCTCCTCCATTAGATCCCAGCTCTCCTCTGGCTTCGCGAATATGAACTGCTCTACTTTATGGAATTGGTGGACTCGGAAGATCCCCTTTAAATCCCTGCTTCCGGCACCAGCCTCCTTCCTGAAGCAGGGACTTACCCCCACGTACTTCAGAGGCAACTCCTCCTCGGGTATCTCCTCATCCGCGTGAAGGGCGGCGAGGCTGTGCTCGGCTGTCGCTATCAGGTACAAGTCCTCTCCCTCAATCTTGTAGATGGCGTCCTTGAAGGTAGCGTAGTCTAACACGCCTTGTATATACTTGAATCTAAGCATGTAGGGGGGTAGCACGAGCGTGTAGCCTTTGGAGGTCAGGTGGTCTATGGCGTAGGCTAGTAGAGCCATGTCGAGGAAGACTATGTCGTTGAACAAGTAGTAGAACCTGCTCCCAGCAACCTCACCAGCCTTCACGGTATTACCCATCCCAAGGACGAACTCGAGCATATCAGCGTGTCCCACAGGCTTCCAATCGATGAGCTCGTAATCCACTTTAAAACCATATCTCTCAGTCTGTTGCCTAAACTGCTCGAGGTAACCCGTCCAAACCCTCGGCCTACCATAGAATCTAATAGGCAGGTTATACGAGTCGTCGGGTCCCACGGGCACTGAATCGTGGACTATGTTAGGTAGCTTGAGTAGGGCCTCCTCTCTCCTACTCTCAAGTTCGTTAAGCTTCTTCTCGTACTCCTCCAACAGTGATAAAAGCTCTTTCGCCTCCCTTATCTTCTCCTCTCTCTCCGCCCCCTGAAGCCTTGGTATCTCCCTGCTTATAACGTTGTGCTTATGCCTCAACTCCTGTATCTCGGAGAGCAACCTCCTCCACTCAAGGTCTATCTTCAAAGCTTCATCCACGATCCCCTCATCCATAAACCTCTTCTTCACATGCATCCTCAACTCATCGGGGTTTTCACGGAGAAGCCTAAGTATACTCCAGCTCACTTCCCACAACCCCGAGGCGTATTTGATATTAGAAAAGGGTTTGATTGTAAAAACGTTTTGGTCTCTAGTACTCGAATCTCTCCGACTCCAACTGCCTCTTGTATTCCTCCACAATATCGTAGCCGTATCTCTCTATAAACATCCTCCTACCTTTCTCAGTCATCATCAAGGGGTTCCACGGCGGGTCATACACGAGCTCTATCACCACCTCGACGCCGAGCCTCTTCTTCAACTCCTCGTCAACCATCATTGGGAGGATATTCGCCATCGGGCAGAAGGGTGTTGTAAGACCCATCTTGATCTTAACTTTGCCACCGCTTACTTCTAAACCGTAGATTAAGCCGAGGTTGTAGACGTCTATACCGATCTCCGGGTCAGCTATGGTCTCAAGCACCTCTATAACCTTCTTCTTCAGATCATCTGCGCTGCCGGTGCTAGACATCGACGCCACCTATAGTCCCAGTAGCCTCCTCCACCAGCTCTTCTTCTCGATCTTAGGAGAGGGTATCCCGTAAGCGTTTCTCATAAAGTTCCTATAGGCGTTGGAGGGGTGCGTGGAGTAGTATTTGGCGAGCGCGTTCAACATCTTGATCTCATCCACGGTGGCGTAGTCTAGGGGGATCCCCTTGTACCCGTTTCTCTCCCACTCCTTGTTGAGCCGGTCCATAATCGACTGGACTCTCTCGTCGCTGTAGAAGGCCATCTTAACCTCCACATCCCTGCTCTCGTCGATCAACTTCACAATCTCGCTCTTCAGCACGGAGACGTCCTCGCCCAACCTACTCCTCCACCAAGTCCTCAAATCTAAGCTTTGTTAAACCAGCCTGTTTAATCTTATCTATCGCCCACCCAAGCCTCTCGGTCAGGATCATTATCGCCGCCTGGGGCGGTATCACACCCACCTCTGTTATAATCGCGTCGATGTACTCGGGCGGGGTGACGTCGAACGAGGGGTTTAACACCCTGACATTCCTGTGGGCCTGGAGCCATTCAGGTGGCACTACCTCGCTTGGATCCCTGAACTCTATGGGGACGAGCTCGCCTATCACTGTCATAGGCGAGAACTTATACGTCTCGGCCGCCACGAAAACCCTTACCCTCGCCTCGTGCGCTGCTAAGGTGACCTGGCTTGTCCCAATCTTGTTTACAACAGCACCGTTGCTGGTGATCGTGTCCGCCCCTATCACAACCTGGTCTACATCATGCATGAAGTACCTGACAGCGCTGTCCGGTATCTGGATAACTGGGACACCGTTTTCGAGGAGTTGCCTAGTCGTTATCCTGCCCTGGTAGAAGGGCCTTGTCTCAGTGCTGTAGACCTTCACAACCTTCCCCTGCTTGTAAGCCTCGGTTATCACGGATACAGCCGCTGTGCTGTGGCAGTGTGTTAGTATGACAGAGTTGTCTCTAATCCTCCTACTCCCGAACTCGGCTATCCTCTTGACAGCACTATTACTCTCCTCGATAAACCTGGTGGCAGCTGACACAACACTGTTCCACAGGCTTGCGAAATCGCTTGCCGGCGTGAACACGGCTTGCATAACGTACATCACAGCGTTGGGGAGGCTTACGGCGGTCGGCCTCGTCTCTATTAGTAGGTCGGCTACTCTAGCCATGTACTTCCTGAAAACCCCTGGCTCCCTAGCACCCTCGTACCTCTCGGCCGCTATCTTCAACGCCTCGGCAGCCGACCTGGCTATCTTCCCAGCGCCCCTTATCCTCATGGACCTTATTCCATCAGCTATCTCCAATACCTCCCGTGGAATGCTCTCCACCTCAACCACCTACCAGGAGCTCGGAGAACAATCTCTCAAGCGGGGTCAACTGCGGTGGGTAAGACCCGTAGATAGTCTTCACGAGGATGGGGATTGACTGCGGCGGGTATAACCCCAGCTCTGTTGCAACACCGTCTATCATGTTGGGGGGTGTTACATCGTACAGGGGTGCCTTAGCTACGTACTTCTCCGGCAAACTCTTCCTCGTCTCCTCATCCATGAGGAGCCTCCAATCGCCCTCGGGGAGTTTGATCAGCTCGCCGTAAACGGTCTCAAGGCTGATCTTCAGCGTCGGGGCTATGGCGAAGAACCTTACCCTAGCCTCGCTTGCAACAAGGGCCATCAGGCTTGTGCCAACCTTGCTCACAATAGCCCCATTCGCGGCAACCGCCTCGGCGCCCGCGACGACTTTATCTATATTTTTCATGAAGAACCTCGCAGCCGAGTCGACTATAAGGTAGGTTTCAACACCCAGCTTGTCGAGGTAGTCGGCTAGTATCAGGCCTTCGAGACCCGGCCTAGACTCGAGTACGTACACGCTGAATTTAACCTTGTTCCTCACCAGGATTTCGAAGAGCCTTCTAACAGCCAGGCTATTACTGTTCGTCATCAAAACCTCCCCGTCGACAACCCTTTTAGCCATAACCTCGCTGGCACTCCACAAAGCCTTGTCATAGCTCTCCTTCAAATCCGCGATGAAATCCCTTACACCCGAGCACCCGTGTTCCCTAATGTAGGTTAATACCCGTCTAACAACATTGAACAAACCCGCAGATCCAGGCCTCTCCCTGCTGAACTGGAGGTATCTGTCTCTAAGGAACTTGACAAGCTTTAAGCAGTCTCCCCCGGAAGCTACCCCCTGAGCGGTGTCTAAAAGATTCATTATCAGCTCGCTCCCAGTAGGCCTCTCCGCAAAACCCTCTCTACGGAGCCCGCTCATCAACTTTCACGCTTTTCCAATTATTGAGTCAACTATATCGCTTACACTTCTTTTAAACTCAGCACCACTTGTTTCAGGAGGTATGTTGAATTTTCTCAATGGCTTACCAATTAGTTCCAGCACGCTAACAGTCCTCACAAGCCATGGTCTATTTGGGGAGAGCACTTGGATCCCCCTACAGTACTTCGAGCCATCGTACAAAGCCGCTCTCGTCGGGGCGACAGCAATAGCGTAGTCTGACTCGCAGGATAATGGCGTGGGGGCGGAAACATCATTGTACCCTTCAACGAGTAGGATCTCTCGTCCCTGGAGCAGGCTTGTAGTCCGATCTATCTCCTCGTAGGTCTCGGGGTTGTTCATTAAATCCTCCAGCTCCCTGGTCGAGATCTCGCTGTAGAAGCTGTCGCCTCCGATTACGCTTCTAATAGTATTGTATAAAGCGAGTGAGACGGTGGAGAGCCTTGAGACGTTCTCCCCAACTACAAAATAGTTGTTTGCTAGACCCGACTCGCCTATTTTGGTAAACCTTACCAGGACAGCCGTTCTCAGACTTGAGGTCATATAATCTAGGTATCTCCTCAGCGTGAAATCCTCGAGGAAGGGGTCTAATGGGAGTGTGAGTATGTCGAGTGGGTTTAAGATAGGTATCTCGCTGGTTAATCCGAGTTCACTCGCGACAACATATGCGTCGTGGCCTACTAGAACACCAGTTGCTCTAGTGTACTCCACGGTATCCTGCTGAAACCACCCGTTGTGGCCTGCTACAGGTTTTAAATACCCCACTGAAAAACCCCTACTCTTAAACTCCCTGGCTAACCCGAGAGCTAGAGTGGTTTTACCCGACTCGAAAGCTAGAATTCCAGCTATAAGGATCTTCATCTCCTAGAACCCCCTTCTAATCTAAACAGTGAGATTTACGTGGCGCATCTTAAACGGGAGCATTGGGCTCCAGCCCCGATCTAGGATAGCTTTTTTAATTCAACGTCTTGTTTAAACTAGGAATAACGGTGGTCACATTGATTAGAGCTCGACGTATCCTGGTAGTGGCAATGCTTATCGCAGCCTTGCTCGCTCCAAGCATTGTTGTCTCTCAAAGATTCGTCCAGCCAATGAAGCTCATACTCATATACGCTCCAGGCGCCGAGTTGACTCTATTAAATATGCTAAACACAACTACATTGAATAGCGAAGTCGTGTACATCAACCCCACCCCACCCTACGACTACTTATCCGACTTAATGAAGCTCGTAGACCCATCCCTAAGCGATCTAGTTGTGTACGTTAATGAGACAAACGCGCTTGTAAACGGCACTCTCGTCGATTTAACAAGCCTCGTCAACCAATCCTACGTGAACAGCGCGTGGGGAGGGAATTTCACGGTGTTCATAGGTGTTCCAGGCGTGAACCCTAACTCGACGGCTATGAGCCTCAATCCGTACTTCAATATATCCAGCAATTACATCCCGCCCGCAATCTTCTCACTGAAGTTTAACGAGAGCTTCTGGTGGAGTATCCTCAATACAAGCCTAGTAGTCTCGAACACGTCAAGCGGTCTAGTGGTGAATTTGACCGACTACAACGTTGTAGAACCCTTCGACAACACAACTCTCGAGACACCAAGCTTCGCGGTCTCAGTGCCCTCAGGCCTCAACATATCTGGAGGAGTATACTACTTGAAGTTCAAGATCATAAGTTCAAACGCCTCTCATCTAACACTGTTCTTCCCCGGGACTCTCATAGCGAGCGGCTGGTTAAACAACTTCTACGGCACATTCACCGAGCCCGTTGTCTTACTCGAGCTCTACCCGCAGAACTTCCTGAGGAGTCTACCTGTTGAAGCGCTGGTATGGGCGTTCAACCAGTCCTGTAGATTCTATAGCTTCCTAGTAGTCAAAGCCACGTGGTTTACGAGCGGGGGAGTTTACTTGATGTACTACCCGTTGTTCCAGAGGCTTGACTCGCTTAGGGGTTTCGTCAACGATACAACCTACAAGGATCTCGTTAACTTGACATTAAGCAACCTGAATGACATTATAAACGATTTCAGGGTCTACCTAGGGGTGAACTCGACGGTGATCATATACAACCCCTACACCAGAGCCGGCGGTGGCAGTGTGGTAGGATTGCCGGTGATTAAGCCCGGGTTATATGATGCTACTTCTAGCCAAGCATACATAGCGGAACTTATCCAGCAAGGCTACAACCTGGGTGTTGTGAGGGAGGAGGGTAGGGTCTTGGTGAGAATCCTAGACTACAATAAACTAGGCTTTGGCCAGGGCTTCGCCTTACTGGTTAAGCCCACCGGCTTCAACCAGACGCTAGCATTGAGCAGTGTCGTAGATGAAGACGTCTTCGAGCACCTCCTACTCTCCTACTCCAAGCTATACTACCCTTCAGCGTCGAACCTGGTCTCAATAGGTTTCCAACTCCAGGACATGATAGACAACTTGACCAAGACTGTTGACAACTTGAACCAGCAGGTCGCAAGCATGAACGAGACTATTAACGTACTCCTCGTCAACGCAGGTAACTGTAATGCGACGGTCGCCAATCTAACAGTCAAGCTGTTGGACTATGAGGATAAGATGAGTGGAGCCGAGAACATGCTGAACCAGGCTAGAGAGTATTTGGCTCTAGGCCTGGTAGCCGTGTTGGCGGTGAATCTCGGCTTGTTCTATCTTCTGAGAAAAGGGTTGAGGTACACGGAGTGAGGATTGCAGGCTGTAGAGTATGCTTGGAGCAGGTTTTTGCAACTGAAACCCTCACTCTTCAGGGCGAGTGCGAGCCCACTACGACACCCAGGTAGATTAACCCGAGACCTATAAGCCAGGCGAGAGCCTCCCCTCTCCAATCACCTGATTTAACAAGCCTCAAACCCCTCATTCTCCTGTCGAAGGGGTATAAGAGGGCCACGCCTCTCACGGTCAGGGAATCGAGTAGAAGGTGGCTCAGCCACCCTGCTAGAAAACACGCCGAGCCAACGGCGCTCTCTACTGTTGCCAAACCACTCCACGCTAAGACAGTATAGAGCCCCATCGTAACCACCACGCTTGAGAGCAGGTTGTGAAGGAAAACCCTGTGGCCGGATTTAAGGTCGAAGTCCGGGAATACGCCTCCGAGTAAACCTAGGGTAGGGTAGGCGATGAGGGATAGATTGCCTCCCCATAGTCTCGCCACCAGGAAGCCTATTGAGAAGCCCGTGGAAGCGTGGGTGAGTCTCCTCAATTAAACCGCCGGGTTACACATTCGTAGGTCGCTCGTCTCTCACCATTACTATCATCTCTCTAAGCCTTAAACCGACGGTGCGTCAACGTTTATAAGAATAAGGCTTCATTGGAAAAAGTAGCCTAGGAGCCCGGTTAATGGTGGAGTAGTTGAGCGATCTCGCCTCAGACATCGAGGCTGAAGCCCTCAAATTGCTTGAGGAGGCTAAGAAGAAAGCCGACGAAATTTTGAGAAACGCCCAGAAACGTGCCGAGGAGATATTGAGAGATAGATCTTACGAGGCTCTACTGAATGAGGAGAAGAAGAGGCTTGAAGACGATGTCGAGAGGGAGGTGAAGAATATAATAAGTGAGGCGGAGGAGAAGGCGAAGGCCTTGAAGGAGAAGGCTTCAGCGAAAATAGACTCGTGGGCGAGAAGACTCGCCTCCATAGTAGCCGGAGTCGAGGTTAGCTGAGGGTTGGGGAGGTTCTCGAAGCTATTCCTCAACAAGCCAGATGTAGCTGTTAAAATATATATAGTTGTCCCAGTCGACGAAGCTAGTAGTCTCCTAGACGAGCTTGTTAGGAGAAGCATCCTCGAACCTCTTCCAGCGGGCGACGTGAGGAGGGAGGTTGAGAAGCTGGAGGCAAGGCTGGAGATAGCCGGTAGGACGGAGAAGATAGTTCAGGAATTGTCGAGCAGGCTCAGAAGCGTGGTTGAGGTTGAGGTGAAAGAACTACCGTGGGATCTAGACGAGGGCCTCATGAAACTCCACAACGAGCTCCAAGAAACCATGAGGATTGTGAAAGCTCTGGAGGAGGAGTCCTCTAGGCTGGAGGGTAATTTAGAGAAGCTGGTAGCGTTAAGGATGTTATTAGCAAAAGCCATCGAAGCACACTCAACAAACATTATCCTAGACTACGAGGGATCGCTGGTTGCTGTTAAAACGCTTTACGGCCCAGCCGAGGATTTGAAGAAGCTGGAGGAGAAATCCCTTGAGACCTTGATGAAAGTTGAAGCACAGCCCGGCAAGCTCGTAATTCAAGTTGTCTTCGAGAGAAAAACCTACGATGAGCTCAGAGACGAGATCTCGCAGTTTGAAGTCGGCGTGAAAGCACTGGGATCACACGACGCAGGCGAGCTGATGGCACTCGTAGAGAAACAAGTGGATGATCTAGGTCGGCGGGTTGAAGAAGTAAGGGATAAGATCGGTAGTATAGTCGCCAGTAAGGCATACGAGATCGCCTTAGCCAAGATTATAGCCGAGGATGTTCTATCCAAGATAGGCATCCTGAGAGAGGCCCGTGAGTCGAAATACCTTACTGTTATCGCGGGCTGGACCCTGAAATCAAAACTACCTGAAGTAGAGAGGATTGTCCGCGAGAGGAAGGGTGCTTTAATAGCGGAGGATGCCCCGGATCCCCCCGTCGAGTTCAATAATTTGAAGCCCTTCAAGCCCTTCGAGCTGTTCACCGAGATAATGGGCTATCCCTCCCCCCACGAGTGGGATCCCACGCCGCTCTTAACCTACCTCTACCTCGTTTTCTTCTCGCTGATGTTCCCCGACGTGGGGTACGCGATAGGCTTGATAATAGGCTCCAGGCTTGTCCTACCCTACTTCGTGGAAAACAAGGAGACCCTTTCGAAGCTGGTTAAAATAGCAACATTCGCCGGGATAACCGGGATTATAACAGGGGTTCTCTCAGGAAGTTTCTTCGGCTCTCTACTAGGTCGGTACATTTCAGCCTACATACCCCCAGTACTCCCAAGCCTGCCACCCCGCCTGGCGGCGTTGGAGGATATTGGTAGAGCTATCCTAAGCTACATAGGGCTGGCTTTGATGGTAGGGTACTTCACAGTTTTGCTCGCCCACGCGGTGGGTTTCTACAAGAATATTGTGTTCAGGAACAAGGTTGGGATCGGGTCTGAGGCGATTATAATCACGCTAATGCTATTTGCTCCCCCAGCAATAAAGACGGTGCTCGGGTTCAACGTGGATGTGCTGGGGTTGCTTAAGCTCCTACCAGGGGATATTTGTGTTAAGATTGCCTTAAGCCTGCTGGTAGCATACGCGGTATTCAGATCTCTCGTTGACAAGCCTTTTGGCGCCCTCCTCTGGATATTCGACGTCCTCGGAGTCATGGCCGACACTCTATCCTTCGTCAGGATCGCGGGCATAGCCATCGGTTCAGCAATAATGGCGGAGCTCCTTAACAGTCTAATAGCCAGCACAACGTCCGCACTCGCAGGCGCTTCAATTGTAGCCTTCGTAGTCGGGTTTGTAATGGCGATCTCACTACACATTGTGAACCTGGGGTTATCCTCGATAAGCCCCTTTGTCCACTCCTTGAGGCTGATAATGTACGAGGTCTCATCCAAGTTCTACGAGGGTTCCGGTAGAAGGATAACGCCCGCCGGCGTGAAAGCCCGCGTGGTCAAGATAGGAACCCCGGTGAAATAAGTTTTTATTATGTAGTGGGCGTTTAGGTTGAAGTAGGCTGGGCGTCTATGGCTGACTGGATTACCACACTAGCCTTCATAGGGCCGGGTCTCGCGGAGGGGCTTGCTGCCGCTGGGACTACCTTGGGTATAGCGGAGGCCACGAGCACCGGTATGGCGGTTGTAGCAGAGGATCCAGGTCAGAGAGGGCGTGTCTTCATACTAGCATTCCTCCCCATGACCCAGACACTCGTCTACGGCTTCGTCTACATGTTCCTAATGTACTATATGCTATTACCTGGAATGCTTGCTAAACACGGTGGGATGTTAACCCCGGAAATAGCGGGCGCGGTCTTCGGGGTAAGCTTGTTCGTGGGACTAGCGGAAATGGTTTCTGCTTGGATGCAGGGGAGGGTCTGCGGGCAGGCTGGTGCCCAGTTAATTAAGACGAGGGGCGGTATCTTCGGCACTGGCATAATCCTCGCAGCTTATGAGGAGCTCTTCGGGATACTGGGGATGGTGTTTGGCCTAGTAATCGCATTCTTAATAATGACCTGGTAGTTTCGCTTCCGTGAAGGTAGGTGTTATGAGCGTAGAGGAGTTGAAGAGGGTCGTCCTGGAGAAGGCTAGGGCAGAGGCAGACCAGATTATCGCGGAAGCTAAAAAGAAAGCCGAGGCGATTGTGAGGGAGGCTGAGGAGAAGAAGAAAAGGTTCATTGACAGCGAGAAGAGCAAACTTAGGCGGGAGCTCCAAGTTGAGAGCAGGATCGGGGAGGCGAGGAGGAGAGCCAGGCTCATATTGTCGAGTATAAGAGCGGAGATCGCTAAAGAGATCGAGGAGAAGGCTTTTGAGAAGCTGAACAACTTGGACTCCAAGAAGAGAGTTGAGTCCCTGAGGATCCTGCTGGAGGAGTCGCTTGGGGAGCTTAGGAGAGCTGTCCCATCCTTGAACAGGGTTGAGGTCTACGTGTCACCTAAGGATAAGGGTAATATCGAGGATCTGCTTAGAACGATGGGGGGCAACGTTGACTTCAAGGTGATCGAGGACCCCGGTATAATCGGCGGTGTAAAAGTGTCGTCGGGTGAAATACTTGTTGACAACACATACAACACGAGGCTCAGGAAGGCTACTGTAGAGGTCTTCAAAGAGGTTTTGAGGGAGCTGTCTGCTTGACTCCCAGAGACGCGGTTGCAAACATATTGGTTAGACTCTCGAAACCACCCTTCATTGAAGACCTGGTGAAACACGTAATCGAGGGATCGGAATTAGAGGTTCAATCCCTCAACTCAACGCCTTACGCGAGAGTGGAGCTAATCAAAGTGCTGGTTGCGGGTAGCCTCCAGGAATTAGACGAGGCGTTGAGGAGTGTGATGGGGAGGGAGGTAGAGGAGTTAGAGGAATACATCCCGGAGACCTATAGAAGAATAGCGGATTTTCTAAGACTGCTTCACGAACTCGAAGGGCTTCCAGCGGAATTGGAGAGAGGCGGCACGGCCGGCGGTGTTTTCCAGGAATGCGTTGGGAAGGGCCTGCCCTGCACGCTAAGAGCCTATTTCAACCAGCTGGCGGGTTTAATGGCGGCTACAGGCGAGCAACCAGGACTACCCCTCTCGATAGTAGCGGTGGTACTCTACGGCATGTACCTCAGGTACAAACTCGGCTTAGGGAAGATCGGCTTGGAGCGTATGGGGTTGGAGACGGGTTTCGAGGATATCCCCAGAGCCCTCGGAGGGGAGGGCTCGATCTACTACTACAGCAGCGTGGTCAAGCTCGCGGAGAAGTCGGGTGCCTGGGCTGACAACCCCTTCGCGTACATCGCCGAGGAGGCGAGGGTTGTGACGGAGGCTTCCAAGATAGCCTTGTACTATCGTGGGGGTTTGCTGAATATTCTAACACACTTTTTTATCGTCAGATTCTACGAAGCAAAGCTCCTCAGGATACTTGTCTCCAGGAGGATTCTCAATGTCGGTTGAGAGCAGACGTGTAGTAGTCGTGTCCTCCAGGGAACACGAGTTTTTCTACAAGCTACTTGGGTTGAAGGAC
>WYEE01000043.1 GCA_009904025.1 Thermogladius sp.
GTTGATGTTGGATAAGTCGAATAGCATGCTCTTAGGCACCTCTGCTATAATAGAGTTGGATGTGGGGTCAGCGTAGACTCTGAACCCGCCTGTATCCTGGACTACGACGGTGTCGTTGTAGTAGTATAACGCCGCCCTCTCACCCTTGGGCACAGGATCCGTGCCCCATCCCGGGGCTAGCAGGAGGGCTATATGCCAAGTGCTGTCGGCGGATAAGTTGACGTTCAAACCGTATGTGTCGGTTCTACCGCCGGTCATAGTCGTGTGTATGTATATGTGCACGTACTGGAGGCTCCAGCCGTTAGGCCCGCTCCAAGGATTGCCGCCCAGGTTGGTCAGGGTGACTATGAACACCAGTTTATCGCCGGCGTCGACGACCTTGAACTCGGTTAGGTCGAAGACCCCCTTAACAAACACGTTTGCCTTCGGGTAGACGTAGCCGCCGGGCCCGTCGTCGTCTCCCACAGGATCCTTCATGTCGAAGACGACGGTACCCCCGACACCGCCTCTAGGGACTTGAATCAGGTATACTAGTCCGAGCCTCGTAGCAGAGCCCACTAACTGCCCTCCCGAGTAAGATGCTACTGTGATGTAGACTTTATCGCCCTGCGTGAAGTTGAGTATACTCCACGGTACAACAATGTTTACTAGTGTACCATTGTCCTGGACAATGTTACTGGAGGCACTACCCAACATAACCCAGCCACCCTTACCGTCAGCCTTTAATACAGTGGCCTGCCCCGTCGCCTGGTCTACTCTAACAGCGTAGACCAAGTAGACACCCAGGTCTGCTGTACTGTTCTCCGGGTAGACGTTGTAGCCCGGGTTGTATGGTGATAAGCTGACTTTCGGGGAGGGCATGTAGAAGATAGCTGACCCGCCTGTGCTGGATGGCGTGAAGTGTGCTGCGAGATAGAGGTTGTTGGCGTCGACAGCCACGTAGGCGTAGTCTACAACCCTCGGCTCAACGGGCATCACCAGCCCCGTGCCGTTCGATGCCAGACTACTCCAGTCTGCTAGCTTGTTGTTGAGGACGCTGCCTGAAACGGGTTTAGGCACATTGGGGTTGAGGTACCCCACGGGCTGCCCATCCGGGTAAGCTGTCACATTAAGGTATGCTGGAGGCGTTAAGCCTGCTAGCAGGTAGGCCTGCCTCAGGAAGCCTTTGAATATGGGGTCGAAGGTTTGGGGTGAACCTGTCTCGCCGCCATACCACCACCACCAATCGCTCGCCTCGGCTCTCAGAAGGTACTCTACGACGTTCTTGTTGACGCTCATAGCGTCCACGAGGCTTGAGACCCCGAGCTTGGATAAGATGTCGCTCCTAGCCTTCGCAAGCCACATCCATGCAACGTTCTCCTGCCTATCCCCAATCCACATAGCTAGGTTCCCGCCCCATGAGCCCTCGGGTATCCTCCCAGTGACAGTCTTAGTGGGCAGCATCGAGTACCCGTCGCCGTAGCTGTCCGGGGGTATATCCGATATATCCCTCCCGGCCAGGTCGAAGTACTGGTACTGCTTCAACGGCAACTCCCTAGCAGTATTGGGGAATAGCCTTACGAACTCGCCTGGGGTTATAGTCTTAACGACGCCCTGGCTCTGCAACTGCTCCAGCGTGCTGTACAGCTTGTTGAGGAAATCGTCCCCGAAGTTAACGTAGTTCTCCCACGGGTTCTCGCCGTCCAAAGCTATCACAATTACCCTAGGCCCTGAAGCGGTTGAAGCCGCAGACTTGATCCTGTTTACGAGGTCGTTGACAGCTGAGTCGGTGTTCCACCCGCTGTACTGGAAGCTGATCATGTTGCTGATATCCGTGTTCCTGAAGAACACGTATATCCTGGAGCCATTGTAGTCAGCGTACCATGGTACACCATAGTTGTCTATGCTTGAAGCATCCACACCTGTGGCGGCTAGAATAGACTGGTCTGTCACAGTCCAGGTGAGGTTGCTGGCCGCGAACGCCTGGAGGACGTAGTCGTTGACAGCCTGCTCAGCGGGCCAAACCCCTATGGGGGTGTAGTTGAAGTACGTCTTGAATAACTCCAGGCTCCTGGCTACATGTGCCGCTAGGTCGCTGCTCCAACCGAAGTCTGCTATCAAGGGGGCCAGCGGGTGGCTGTAGGGGACTGGGATCAACTCTACCTGCCCTCTGGCAACGAGGTCCCTGTATATACCCGTGATCTTGGACATTATGTCTTTCTGGACGCTTAGAACCAGCTTCAAATCATCCCTCGTGAACATTGGTGTAGCAGAGGACTGGGCTCTCTGCATCAACTCGTATACCTGCGGGTACTGCTCTCTAGCGACCTGGGGGTCTATCCAGAACAAGTTGAATAAGACTGCCAGGTCTATTATCCTCTGAGACGAGTAGTTGCCGAGCGTGAACTGGTTTGCGACACAGGTGATGAACTCCTGCTGTGTAAGCGGCTGGGCGCTACATATCTGGAAGGCTGATTGAGCGGCATTCCTCAACTCGGTGAATCTCGGTATAACGTTCACAATCCTATTCCAGTTTATGTCGAAGAAGCCGCCTGGTATTCTAATCATATTGTAGATGTCTTGAGCCGTTAAACTCTCGTTGTTAGCCACCTTGTACGCCAGTATCTGGTAGCTATCCATTCTACCTGTTGAAACGTAGTCTTCGAGCTGGTATAGTAGTGAGCCCGAGAAAGTGAAGGTTACTTTTACATCAGGGTACTTGGATAGAATGTAAGCCATCTTATAATAGTTTCCAACGCTGTGCATCCTAACCCATGGCAGGACAAAGTATGTTCCATCAGGGCTGTAGTACCACGGCTGGTGGTAGTGCCATATGAACGCTACGTATACCGGCTGACCCTCACTTACAACCACTGGTTGTATTGACGTCAATATAGATATAACTAGGAGAATGTGTAGAACTAGTACTATCTTCCCCACTATACCACCCGTTTTTAATTTCATGCTGAAAGCTTATAACTGTAATCTAATTTTGGATAATGAAAAGCTTAAAACAGCTATTTAAAATAGGATATTATTAAATCCAAGAGATAATGAATTAAGGGTAAAGGGTAGTTCATGGAGCAGGCCTTCCACTGGTTTTGCCGGAAGTGCGGTTTCACGGAGGATTTCGGTAGATCCTACTATTGGAAGTGCCCTAAGTGCGGTAGCCCGCTGGTAATCTCGACGGGTAGGAGGTATGAGGTCTCAAAGGGCAGGGGCTTAGCCAGGTATAAGAGTGTCCTACCTGTCACCCCCTTGAAGTACATGGGTGAGGGTGAGACACCGCTAGTCAAGGTTAGCGAAGAAGGTGTCGAAGTGTGGTTTAAACTAGAATACTTGAACCCCAGCGGGAGCTTCAAGGACAGGGGCACCAGCCTCTCCCTATCCTACGCTAGGAAACTAGGTTATACAACAGTGGTAGACGACTCCTCGGGTAACACTGCTATATCCATATCACTTTACTCAAGGGCTCTAGGCTTAAAGCCAGCCTTATTCATCCCGAGGACAGCCCCGGAGGGTAAGAAGAGGATACTTAGATTCCTCGGCGCCGAACTCCACGAGTCTGAGAGCAGGGGTGCTGCGAGCGTGGATGTAGTCGAGTATTCAAGGAGCCACCCGGAGGCCTACTACGTCGCCCACACGTGGAGCTACTTCTACGTTATAGGCGCCGCTACGATAGCCTTCGAGGTTTTCGAGGAGGCTGGTGTACCAGACTACGTGATAGCCCCCGTCGGCTCAGGTGGTCTACTGCTAGGGTTAGCCCACGGGTTTAAGACGCTCCTAGAGCAGGGTTTGACGACGAAGATGCCTAGGATAATAGGGGTTCAAGGCTACAGCGTGCAACCCGTAAACGTGGCTTTGAAGGGCGTTGAAACACCCGGGGAGGAGTCCTGGCTGGCGGATGGGATCATGGTTCCAAACCCGCCGAGGCTGGCCGAGATAGTCGACGCGATCAGGGAGTCCCAGGGGGATGTGCATCTCGTCGGCAACACGGAGGTGAGGGAGGCGTGGCTCAAGCTGGTGGACCAGGGCTTCCTAGTCGAGCCGACTTCCGCCGCAGCCTACGCAGCACTCGAGAGGCTTAAGACTAGGTTGCAGGGTAAAAGCGTTCTAGTACCTTTAACAGGCTCAGGCTTGAAGATCATACCGCTGATGTGAGCCCACGGGCCCGGCCCCGTTGAACCCTACACGGGTGCTCCACCAGAGCCATCCCACGCTGGGCTCAACCCCGTTGACCCATGAACGCTAGCGTCCAGGGTTAGGTTGCTCCCTTCCGGGCCTGGCCAGGTTCCCCCGGCTAAGGTGGTTCACCCCTCTCCTCCGAGAGGGGCTCCACCTCCGCTAGCCCCATGGGGCGGGGGTCACAGCCCTCTGCGCGGGGGATGGTGGGCCCGTGCAGGGGCCAACGGTTATCTGACCCTGCGGAGCAGGGTCCTACCCGCGGCCCGTGGGCATTATTATATTTTGTCAGCCAACCTTAAAAACAATCAAGGCAGGGGGGCCAGGGCTAGAAGCAATATTGCCAGGGAGAGAGTGTTCACAGCTAGGGCCATCTTCTTAAATCTCTCCCCGAAAAGCTCGAATACTATCCTGCCGCCATCCGTGATGAAGAGTGGTGCCGCGTTCAATATCGCGAGGTTGAAGTTGACGAGGTAGAGCCAGAAGAACGCCTTGACGAGCTGGGCTCCAAGGTAGACTCCAACCATTCTTACAAGCCAGCCCGCGGGTGGTGACATAATGTATACTCCAAGAGTCTTATCCGTCGTATTCCTCTCGACGATAATACTCCTCGTGGAGCCCTCCGGCGTCAGCAAAGTCAGGTTCAGGGAGGTAGCGGAGGTATTAGATAGCACGCTCCTTAAATCATCGACGCTCCTCAACTCCACGCCGTTCAAGCTTAGTAGAATACTGTAGGGTTCGACCCCAGCCTTGGAGGCCAGGCTACCTGGCACGACGTTCGTCACTAGTATGCCAGTCGGCGAGGTCGCTGTGTTAAGGAAGACCAGGCCTAGTAGGCCTAGAGCCAGGTTCGCTGTGACCCCGGCGGCCAGTATACCTATTTTAACACGCCTACTTGAACCAGCGAAGTCTTTTTCATCTATCTCCGTGAAGGCTAGGGGGAGTACGAAGGCTAGGGCTATCCCGAATGATTTAACGCCTACCCCGTTGCCGACAGCCGCCTTACCGTGGAAGAACTCGTGTAATACCGCGGCTAAGGCTACAGCCACTATGAAGTAGGCTAGGTCGAGCCCTGTTATATCAACCCCTGGTACCAGAACCCTTAATCCTCCCCCGCCGTGGATTTTGCCAGCCACCCCCTCCACCATGACTATGAGAAACCACGCAACCGAGAGAGCGTAAGATGCCGCGAAGAGGATGGTGAGCGCCTTCCACAGTCTTCCAGCAGCCTTGACGTTCCCCACCCGGTAGACTAATACCAGGCCGTAGAGCAAACGTATGTTCCTTGAATCGAAGAAATCCCTCCTGCAGGTGTATGCCGCATTTAACACGGCCCACGCGGCTAGCACTACCCCTAATACTAGCAGGGGGCTCTCCAAAACGCAACCCTTCTAGCTTTTCACAATAAGTTTAAACCTCCGTTTAGTAAGATGAGTATGGTTAATAAAAGTGTATCCGGGATGGTTAGGGAGAAAATTGAGAGGAAGCCTGAGTTCCGTGAAATAGTCTACACGCCCGAGCACTGGAGGCTCTTAAACGAGTTGAGAGAGAAGGCGAGGAACATAATGAGAGCTCTAGCTGTCAGGGGGTTGAACACTGTTGTCCACGGGAGTATAGCGAGAGGGGATGTGCATGAGAAGAGTGATATAGACGTGTTCATACCCTACACAATACCCTCATTCAAGCTAGAGCAAGTTCTAGAGGACTCTGGTCTAAGAGTGTACTCGAGGACTATTGTGATGGCTACACCCCAGAACACGCCTAAAGCCTACTACGCCCTAGACCCCGAGGAGAGGGTTGTGGTAAGCTACCCCCTGGTGAAGCCCAAGCCCCGTGAACTAGAGTTCTACAAGTTCGGCGGGATGCTGGAGCTAGATGAAATTGAGAGGGGGTTGAGGAAGCCCGGTGTAAACAAGAAACTCGTCTTGATCACGCCTAGTAGCAGAGGACATTTTGAGGCACCTGTAGTAGGCTTCGAGAGCTATGTGGCTCGGGTTGTAGGGGTGAGCGTGGAGACAGTCCTGGAGAGAGTTAGAGTGTTGACTAGGAGGGATGAGGTCGGTAGGACAGGCGTCTTCCTGAAGATACATGTCCCATCCAACACGAGCGTGGAGGAGGCTTTATCCGAGGAGGCTCTCAGGAACCAGTACTTGAGGAGACTGCTCGCCGGGAACAACTTTGTTTAAGGTGCGGGTAGTTGAAGATACTGGAATCAGACGAGAAGAAAGGGATATACAAGATCCTCGTTGAAGACGAGGAAGACCTCTGGGTTCTCAGGAACATAATCAGGAAAGGAGACCTGGTTGAAGCAACTACTACTAGGGAGGTCAAGCCGGGTGAAGGGGGCGAGAGCCGGAGGTTCCCCATGCTTCTCAGAGTCAGGGTTAAAGACATCGAGTTCCAGGCTTTCACAGACAGGCTCAGGATTAAGGGTATCGTGGTAGAGGGCCCGGACAAATTCGGCGTCGTGGGAAAGCACCATACCCTGACTATTAAGCCGGGCGACACTGTAGTACTTGTTGAAAAGAGGCTCGACGAGTTCAGTAGGAGGCTTATCGAAGGTTTCGCGAAGAAGAGGAGGATACTAGCTGTAGCACTAGACTACGAGGAGGTCTGCTTCGCCCTTGTAACCGAGCAGGGTGTTAAAACACTAAGAGAATACTACACGGGCCTACCGGGGAAGGGGGCTGTGGAGGAGTACGAGGAGGCTCTTAGAAGGCTGTTGGATCGGGTTGTAGATGAGGTTATCGAGTACTCGGAGAGCCTTAGAGTAGACGGCGTTTTAATCGGCTCGCCGGGCTACCTGAAGGACGACGTATCAGCCAAGATTAGGGGGAGAGGCTTCGACAAGCCCTTGCTAACCGACAACACCTCTTACGGGGGTTGCAAGGGCGTCGACGAGTTGTTGAGGAGAGGGGGCGAGAAGAGTCTTGTAGGGGAGCTAAACATGACGGCCGCATTGAAGTACTTCGAGGAGTTCAAGAACACTATTATAAGAGACCCGGAGCAAGTGGCCTACGGTTTGGATAGTGTCGCCAGGGCGGTCGAGTTCAACGCTGTTAGAGTACTCTTAGTCTCAAGCAACATGCTGTGGTCTGGGCGGGAGGGGCCTGTAGACGCTAACAATGTAGTGGTAAACGCATTCAGGAAGGGGGCTGAAGTATACGTTATACCCCCGGACTCAAACATAGCCCCCGAGCTAGAGGGCTTCGGCGGAATCATAGCGCTCCTCAGGTTCAGACTACCCTACCCCCCGTGACACACCGCTACTAAAGTTTATCATGTTTGAAAACGTCTTGATAATCAGTGTCGAGGTCTAATGATGGAAATAGAGTTCTACATGCTAGACGACACGTATGAGGTAATCGGGAACGAGCCTCACGTGCTTATCTACGGGGTTTCAAGAGATGGGAGAAGGATACTCCTGAGGGACAGACGCTTCAGACCATACTTCTACGTTGTCTTATCGGATGACTCGGACCCGAATGCGATGGCGAAGAAAATTAAGGCTCTCTCAGAGCCCTCTTCCCCTATCATAGACGTGAGCCCCGTGGAGAGAAAGTATTTCGGTAAGCCTGTTAAAGCCCTCAAAGTAACCACAGTGATACCTGAGAGCGTCAGGAGGTATAGGGAGAGGATCAGGGGGTTACCGGGTATTTTAGAAGTGCTTGAAGCAGACGTGAGGTTCAGCTTAAGGTACATCTTGGACAATAATCTGAGGCCATGTGGATGGCACAGAGCTGAAGTGGTCGAGATCCCGAAGAAGCCTGGTCTAAGAGTTGAAGCCGAGTACGAGGTTGTAGGCCCAATAGAGTCCCTGGAAGACTCTACTCCCCCACGCGACCTTAGGATACTGGCTTTTGATGTAGAGGCCTACTCCAAGACAGGTAGCCCGAAGCCTAGTCAAGACCCTGTTATCATCATAGGGGTTATGAACGATAAGGGGGAGTTTAAATCCTTCACGGCGAACGGGCTGGACGATAAGGATGCTTTACAGGGGTTCGTGAAGTATGTGGTAGAGTACGACCCTGATATAATTGTCGGCTACAACTCGGATTTATTCGATTGGCCTTACCTCCTCGAGAGGGGTAGGAAGCTTGGATTGAAGATAGATGTGTCGAGGAGGCTTGGCGTAGAGCCTCAGACGAGCACGTACGGCCATGTGAGCGTGCAGGGGAGGCTTAACGTCGATTTATACAGGTTTGCCGAGGAGATACCTGAGATCAAGGTTAAGAGCCTGGATGTTGTGGCCGATTACCTCGGTGTCATGAAAAGGTCTGAGAGGACTCTAGTAGACTACACCGAGTTCCCCAAATACTGGGACGACCCCTCGAAGAGGAGTGTCCTGTTGAAGTACAATGAAGACGACGTGAAGTCCACTATGGGCTTGGCTGAAAAATTCCTCCCCTTCGCAATGCAACTATCCTACTTGACCAGGCTACCCTTAGACCAGGTTGGGGCGGCGAGTGTCGGTAATAGACTTGAATGGTTCCTAATGTACGAGGCCATGAAGGCGGGTGAGCTGATACCCAACAGGGAGGAGAAGGAGGCTGAGCCCTACAAGGGTGCGGTTGTTTTACAGCCTGTTAAAGGGATACACGACGATGTAGCTGTGCTAGACTTCTCCAGCATGTACCCCAACCTTATGATCAAGCATAATGTGGGCCCCGACACCATTGAGAGAGAGGGGGAGTGCTCACCTGAAACACACAATATAGCACCCGAGGTGGGTCACTGCTTCAGGAGAGAGCCGCCGGGGTTCTTCAAGAGCGTTCTAACAAAACTGTTGGAGTTAAGGAGGACTATTAGGAGCGAGTTGAAGAAGCACCGGCCTGACAGCGTTGAGTATAGGTTGCTGGACGAGAGGCAGAGAGCGGTTAAAATACTCGCCAACGCCGCCTACGGCTACATGGGGTGGATAGGCGCTAGATGGTACTGCAGGGAGTGCGCTGAGGCTGTTACAGCGTGGGGTAGAGATACTATCACGAGAGTGATCAAATACGCTGAGAGCATTGGGTTGAAGGTAATCTACGGTGACACCGACTCAATATTCGTCAAATACGACAAGGAGAAAGTGGAGAAGCTGGTGAAATACGTTGAGGGGGAGCTAGGATTAGAGATCAAGATCGACAAGTTGTATAAGAGAGTATTCTTCACAGAGGCGAAGAAGAGGTACGCCGGCCTACTAGAAGACGGGCGCGTAGACATAGTCGGATTCGAGGCTGTGAGAGGGGATTGGGCTGAGCTAGCCAAGGAGGTTCAAGAGGAGATAACAGAGATACTCCTGAGAGAGGGGGACTTGGAGAAGGCTATAGAGTACGTGAGGAATGTTGTCAGCCGGGTTAAATCAGGGCTCATACCCCTTGAGAAGCTCATTATATGGAAGACTCTAACCAAGAAGCCGGAGGAGTATTCAGCAGAGGCACCGCACGTGTCGGCTGCTAGGAAGCTCATGAAGAGAGGTATCAGAGTGGACATCAACGATAAGATAGGCTTCGTCGTCGTTAAGGGTGGTGGGAGGATATCTGACAGGGCTGAACCATACATTTTCGTCAAGGACCCTAAGATGCTCGACGACGCATACTACATCGACCACCAGGTTATACCGGCTGCTATGAGGATACTCGGGTACTTCGGGGTCACGGAGGCGCAGTTGAAAAAAGCCTCCCAGCAAACCCCGAGCCAGAGGAGCCTACTCGACTTCCTGAAGCAGAAGAAAAACTAGTCTACATGAACTCGGAGAAGGTTAACACGAGGATTTCCGGCGGCTTGAACGTTATCTTCCCTACCTTAGCCCCCACAACAATCTTAACGTTCTTTTCCACAGCTTTATCCAACAACCTCTGCGTCACGATCCCGTCGAATACTACAGCGTTAACATTGTTCTCCGGGAGCTTGGAGAGCTCGTCCACGAGATCCCTGGTTGGGATCCTCTTGATTTTACCCCAGTTACTGTCGTATAATATCGCCTCCAGCGTCCCCAGGAGCGATTTAATGTCCTCGACGATGCCCGCCGGCAAGGCGATCTCCTCTCTACGAGTCTCCTCCACCTCTCCTCTAGCCTTCTCCTGCGCCTGCAGTAGTTGCTGAGCGTCCTTAGACCCCTCCTTCACCAGGTTCTCAAGGTAGGTCTTGTAGTCGACAGCCTTGCTTAAAGCCTCCTCGATCTCCTTACCAGTCAACTCCTCGACCTCCTTACCCGGCGGCGCGCTGGCTATTGAGTCGACTTTAATGTTCCTCAGCAACTCTTTGAGTATCAACTCCCCCACATGATCCCCGTCAACGAAGACTATCGTCTTCTTCTTTTTAGATAGCTCTCTAACAGTCTCCGGTATCTTCCTCGCTCCCCCGATAGCGATAGCGTTTTTAATCCCATACCTCAGGAGGTTTATTACGTCGGCTCTACCCTCGACAATTATAATCGTATCGGATTTATCGACATCGGGGCCGGCTGGAAGCTCCTCTTTACCGTACGAGATCGGTTCCGGAAGCTTGAGGAGTTCCTGTATATCCTGGATTATCTCCTTTAAATCAGGCGACTTCTCCTTACTCCACTTCTTCAATATCTCCACGGCTCTATCCATGATCTTCTTGATCTTCTCGATCCTCAAATCCACTATCTCGACAACCTCAAGTTTAGCGTCGTAGGGGCCCACCCTATCCACGCTCTCTATCATAGCCGCTAAGAGGGCTGTTTCAACCCTATCCAGGTTGCTCGGTATTTGTATCTCCCCGACAGTCTTACTTCCCTGAACCTTAGTGTTCACGATGATCCTGCCGACCCTACCCTTATCCTGGAGCACCTTCAAGTCGAATTGCTCGCCGAACAAGCCCTCCGTCTGGCCGAATAACGCGCCGATTATATCATGCTTCTCAACCGTGCCGTCCACGTGGATACGTGCCCTAATAAGATACTTGCTCATAAATTCCACTCTGCGAGCCAAGATACTTTCAAACTAAAAATGTTTTAAAACCCTAAATTAAGGTGTGGTTACAGCATCCTCAATGTAAATCCTTTACAGTTGAGCACCAATAAACATTTACGATGGGGGCAGGTTGTTGGGAATCGGTTCCAGTTTCTCAGCCTATCACAAGCTCTTACTCGATTAAACACGTCTTCTATTCAAGGTCTCCCTCTCGTTAAACATTTAATCTCCTATATCAGACTATTCTAACCCTGTTCACTTTCTTGTTAGCCCACCTGTATCTTCTAATCCTCTTGCTCCTACCGAAGCCGCATGCCGCGCAGTAGCCTTTAGCCACGTTGAAGCTGTGTCTACCACACCTCCTACACCTAATATGAGTTTTACTACGCCCGTGTTTACCCATTGAAGTGGTTCCTTTAACCATGTTTCAGCCCCTCAGGCTTGTAGTGGTGATATGAGTACCACAGTGTCCCCTCTTATAACCAATGTGCCCAGTTTCCTGCTAGAGCCGTCTCCTTTAACCTCCTCCGCATCCTCTAGCACTATGTTCAAATGCTGGTCGTAGCTCCTCAGCTTACCTCTTATAGACACCTCGCCCTTCATCTTGATCAAAACTATTTTACCAATATTCTCCTCGAGCAGCTTGTATGTTGTCTCAACACTCATGAAGACATCCCTAGACCGGTATCTAATGCGTGTTAAAATATTTGGCACTATTTAAATACTTGACTAGCAAGGTCTAGGGTATGCTGAGACACCCTATATCCAAGAAGGATAAGAAGAGCTTGCTCCAGGAGATCTCGAGGCTATACAGCTTCCTCAACTTAGACTACGACCAGCCATTCGAGCACGGTAGAGATGATGAGGGGGAGTACTTGATACTGGGGAGGGATATAGTGTTGTTTAAAACAGGCTCTAAATGGATCCCATCGCTCAAGTACATCATTAAGAACAACATTAAGCCCTCGCCCGTGCTCTACGTTGATAGAGGGGCGGTGAACGCGTTGCTGAGAGGGGCTGATTTAATGGCGCCCGGTGTCAGAGGTGTTGAAGGCTCCTTCAA